>DASUWY010000008.1 GCA_036378175.1 Thermoleophilaceae bacterium | reverse complement strand
TTTTCAGGCGCTCGATGTCCTTGTGCACCGCGTCCCTGTCCTTCAGCGTCACCTCGCCCACGCAGTTCGAGAAGACCACATGCGCCATCGAATCCGTGGCGAACAGGCGCATCGCGAGCTCGGGGAAGTCCGCGACGTCGTCCGCCTGGAACTCCGAGCGTCCCTCGAAGCCGGTGAAGCGGTCGCCGACGTAGGTGCTGAAGCCCGTCTTCGACAATTCGCCGTCGCTCACCACGTCGATGCCGGCGTCGCGCTGCTTCTGCACCACCTCCGCCACGGCCGAGTCGAGCCGCTCCTCGAGCACCGCCTCATCGACCTCGGCGCCGTCCATCCGCTGCCAGATCATGTCCGCCAGGTCGTCCGGGCGCGGCAGGCTTCCCGCGTGAGTCGTGCGGATGCGCCCATTGCCAGCCATCTAGAACCCCCACGAGTCGCTCTTGTGCGCTGTCGCTTTACAGCGGCGTGCGAGACTTGTACCAGACTGCATGATCTGGTGACAAGGGCGTACACCAGCACTTGACACTCGGCGGAGCGTCCGCATATGCTGCGCGCCGCATGGCTGACGGCGCTGTGGTGATCGTGGGAGGCACTGCCGGGCTCGGCCGCGAGCTCGCCAGGGCGTATGCCGAGAGCGGCCGGGAGGTCGTGATCACAGGTCGTGACGCGGCGCGCGCGGACTCCGTTGCGAAGGAGATCGGCGGCAACACCTCCGGCGCTGCCTTCGACCTCGCCGAACCGCACGACATCAAGGGCGCGCTGAGCGAGGTGGGCGCCGTGGACCACCTCGTGCTCTCTGCCATCGAGCGCGACGTGAACAGCGTGCGCGAGTACGACATCGACAAGGCGATCAGGCTCGCCACGCTCAAGCTGGTGGGCTACACCGAGGTCATCCACTGTCTCTGCGAGAAGCTGCACGACACGTCGTCGGTGCTGCTGTTCGGCGGCCTCGCCAAGGAGCGCCCCTACCCCGGGTCCACCACCGTCACGAGCGTGAACGGCGCGGTGGAGACGATGGTTCGCACGCTCGCGATCGAGCTCGCGCCGGTGCGGGTGAACGCGCTCCACCCGGGCATCGTCGGCGACAGCCCGTATTGGGAGGGCAACGACGCGATGCTCGCTGCTGTGAAGGAGCGCACGCCCACCCACCGCCTGGTGACGATGGCTGACGTGACGAACGCCGCCCGGTTCCTGCTCGAGAACGCGTCGGTGAACGGCGTGAACCTGGCCGTCGATGGCGGCTGGGTGATGGTGTAGCGCCCACCGCAGGCACGATCCCAACCAGGTGTTGTGTGGCAACAGCTGGTTGGGATGGTGGTTCAAGAGAGCCCCGAGCTGGCGCCAACCATGATGCCGCTCTTTATTGCTGCAGTAGACGCGCCGAACTACGACGCGCGCGGCGGAGACTGGGCTCCCTAACCGCGCATGTCGACCGCCCACACGTTCACCGGGCGGAACGTCACGATCACGCGGCTCTCGCCTGGGCCGTCGTGCTCCCAGAACTTCACCCCGCCGTACTTCTCGGAGAGCTTCTCCGCGAACGTGTAGTCGGGATCGGGCTCGATGCGGGCGTCGGCCTTCACGGCGAGGTAGCGATAGGGATTCTCCACGTCGAGGATGAAGACGTTGCACTGCGGCCGGGCGGCCATGTTCCTCGTCTTCAGCCGCGAGTCGTTGAGGGATGACCTGAGCTCGCCCTCGTGATGCAGGAACCAGATGGCGCTCACCTGCGGGTAGCCATCTGAACCGAGCGTGGCCAGCGTGGCAACCTCGGCGTCGAGCAGGTCGCGGTGCGTGGCTGGGAAGTCCGTCATGGGGTCGCTCCTCCGTCTCGCAGTTGCGTGAGCCAGCCTTCGCTTGCCTCGGAGATGCGCGGCTCGATTCCCAGCTCCCGCAGCAGAGCGGAGGCGTCCTGCACCTCGTGCACGCGCCGAGCGGCGTGCTTGCGACTCCCCGATTCGAGCCGCTCGAGCAGAGCCGCGTCCGCGCCCTCGAGCACTGAAGCGATCTCCTCCCGCAGCCAATCCTCGCAGCCGGCGGCGCCCGCCGCGCTCAGCGCCTCGATCGCGGTCGCGGCGAGGCCCTTCATGAACACGCTCCGCAGCAGCTTGCGCACGGCCGCCTGGCCCGGCTCCTCGCCCACCACCTCCACCGGCATGCCGAGCGCGCCGATCTGCTCGGCGAACATCCGCGCCCCCGGGCCCGACACGAGGGCCGGGGTGCGCAGCCCGCGGCCGGGCACGGGCGCCATCAGCGCCACGTCGGCAAAGAGCGCGCCGCTCGGCTCGATCACGGAGGCCACCTCGCGCTTGAGCGGGGCGCCCGCGGAGTTGAGATCGGCGTAGAGCTGGCCTGCGGAGAGCGACCCGGCGGCCGAGCCGGCTGCGCCCACGGCGGCCTCCGCCGAGTTCACGCTCAGCACCACGTCCGCCTCGTGCACGGCCGCGGAGGCGGACTCGGCACGTGGAAGATTGCCGCCCGCGTCCGCGCGAGGGTCGAACCCCACCACCGTCGCGCCGGCCTCCACGAGGTCAGCAGCTATCGCGGCGCCCGCCTCGCCGAGACCCAGCACGGCGACGGTGGGCGCGTGGCTCAGCCCCAGACCTCCTCGGCGGTCTCCACCACGAGCCGCAGCTTGGCCGCCTGGTCGTCACGCGTGAGCTTGTTGCCTTCCACCGTGGACGAGAAGCCGCACTGCGGCGACAGGCAGAGCTGGTCGACGTCGACGTACTGCGACGCCTCCTCGATCCGGCGCTTGAGCATGTCCTTGTCCTCGAGCTCCGGCCGCTTGGTCGTGATCAGGCCGAGCACCACCATCTTCCCCTTCGGCACGAAGCGCAGCGGCTCGAACGTGCCGGAGCGCTCGTCGTCGTACTCGAGGAAGAAGCCGTCCACCTGCAGGTTGTTGAACAGCGCCTCGGCCACGAAGTCGTAGCCGCCCTCGGCCACCCACATCGACTGGTTGTTCCCGCGGCACATGTGCGTGGTGATCGCGAGGTCGTCGGGGCGATCCCCGATCGCGCGGTTGATGTTCTCGATGTACTGCTCGTGCAGGTGGTCGGGATCACCGCCGATCTCGAGGATGTGCTCGCGCTGCGCCGGGTCGTTGATGTACGCGAGGCTCGTGTCATCGAGCTGGAGGTAGCGGCACCCCAGGTCGTAGAGGCGGTGCATCTCCTGGTTGTACGCGGTGGTGAGGTCGGTCCAGAAGTCGTCCATGTTCGGGTAGACGTCATGGTCGATCGCGGAGTTGCCGCCGCGGTAATGCACCATGCTCGGCGAGGGGATGGTGAGCTTGGGCACGCTGCCGTTCGAGTGCTCGCGCAGAAACTCGAAGGCGTCGCCGAAGATGGTCTCCTTCAGCTCCACCTTTCCGTCCACGCACATGGCCGGCGGCGCGTAGTCGTACTCGCCCTTCTCGTCGCGGAAGTGCACGTGGATGCTCTCGCCCTCCACCTGACGCACCCCGCCCAGTGAGTAGATGAAGTCCATGTGCCATGAGGTGCGGCGGAACTCGCCGTCGGTCGCGTCCTTCAGGCCCACGTCCTGCTGCATCTTCACGACCTCGCGGATCGCGTCGTCCTCGATCGCGCGCAGCTCCTCGTCGCCGATCTTCCCGGCCTTGTGGTCCTCGCGGGCCTTGAGCAGTTCCGGAGGCCGGAGCAGACTGCCCACGTGGTCGGCGCGGAACGGTGGCTTGGTGCGTGCTGACATGGCGACCTCTCCCCTCGAGAGTTGCTAACGGCGTTGCATACAGAATTTGCGTGAGTCCGAAGCCGGAAGCGCTGAGCCAAGCGTGCCGGCAGACATCTTTTACCTTATCTGCATACAGAACCACCACCTGGAGAACGACACAATATGCCGAGATGGAAGTCGTCTCTCTAGGGGAGCCGGGCGAGCTCGAGGCGCGCTTCGCCCCGAGCGCGGGCATGGTGGGCTGCTCACTGCTCCACCGTGGCGAGGAGCTGCTCGGCCAGCGACGCGGGTTCGCGAGCTACGTCTCCGATCGGAAGACGATGGGCATCCCGCTCCTCTATCCGTGGGCGAATCGCCTGTCGGCCGACCGTTTCACGGTGGCCGGGCGCGAGGTCGTGCTCGATGCCGGACCTCCCGCGGCCACACCCACCCGCGATCCGAACGGCCTGCCGATGCACGGTCTGCTGGCGGCTGACCCCGGCTGGCGCGTGGAGTCGGCGGACGGCCACGTGCTGCGCGCAAGCCTCGACTTCGGCGGCCGGCCCGACCTCCTGGCCGCCTTCCCCTTCCCTCACCTTCTGGAGCTCGAAGTGGGCGTGGCGGGCCCGCAGCTCACGATCGCCGCGCGGGTGAGCGCGAACCGCGAATCGCCGGTGCCGGTCTCCTTCGGCTTCCATCCGTACCTGAAGCTGCCCGGCGTGGCGCGCCGCGACTGGGAGGTCGAGATTCCGGTGCGCACGCAACTCGTGCTCGACGAGCGCAACCTCCCCACGGGCGAGCGGAAGGAGGTGCGCGTGGAAGACGGTGCGCTCGGCGAGCGCACCTTCGACGACGGATACGAGGCGCCACCTCGCGGCGCGCCGTTCGTGCTCAGCGGTGGCGGGCGCAGGATCGAGTTGGGGTTCGAGTCCGGCTACGACTACGCGCAGGTCTTCGCTCCGCCGAATGACGACGTGATCGCCTACGAGCCCATGACGGCTCCCACCAACGCGCTCGTTACGGGCGACAGCCTGCCGGTCATCGATCCGGGCGAGCGCTACGAGGCGGAGTTCTCGCTCGAGGTCCACTGAGCGGCCCGCGGAGGTCGCGGCCCAGCCAGCGTCCTGACGCCGAGCAGGAAGAGCGGCGGCAGCACGGCCACCGCCATCATCACGAGGAACCAGCGCGTGCCCGTGTCGGTTCCCTCGCCGAGCGTGTGCACCAGACCGAGGATCCATGCGAGCGCGGTGAAGCGGTGGAGCTTGCGCCAGCGCTGCGGCCCGATCTTGGCGCGGGCGTAGTACGAGAGGCCGAGCAGCATCAGCGCCCAGCCGGCCACGATGCCGGCGCTCGTCCAGAAGGTCTTGTAGCCGCTCGCGAACGGCACGGTGATGTCCACCAGCGTCGGGTGGAGGAAGTGGTCGCCCAGAAGCGATGCGCCATGCACCGCGATCGCCACCAGCGTGGCGAGTGAGAGCGCCTCGTGGGTCACGCGCAGGTCGTAGCCGCGGCGGCGCGCGTAACGGCCGCCCATCAACAGACCCATGCACACCGCGGCGCTCGACAGGAGCAGTGCCGCGGTGCCGGCCGCGCGGCTCGTGATCCAGAAGAGATGGGGACCCACTGTCGTGGCGATCATCGCCGACCCTCCACGACCTCGTGGGACCCGTCCTCCAGCACCAGCACGCCGCCATGCCGAAGCCACTCCGGCGCGCGCTCGGGTCCGCTCAGGATCGCCGCCTTGGCGAGGGTCTCAGCCTCGACGGCTGTCGGCGCGAGCGCCGTTGCCTGCACCACGCCGGTGAAGGCCGGGCGACCGGTGGCGGGGTCGAGCAGGTGGTGCGCGGGCGCGCCGTTCGTGTCGACCCAGCTGCGCTTGGCGATTCCGCTCGTGGCTACGCCCCCGCCCGTGAGCTCGAAGCTGTGGATGACCTCGCCGCCGAACGGGCTCGCCACGTCCACCCGCCGCGCAAGATCGCCGCCGCCGCCGAGGCGCAGATCCCCGCCGCAGTCCACGGCGAAGCTCTGGTAGCCGTCGAGCATCTCGGCGGCGATGTCCGCGAACAAGCCCTTGCCGAGCCCACCGCTGTCGAGGCGGAGCCCGGGCGGGCGCACGAGGGTGCCGTCCTCCACCTTGAGCTCGAGCCACCAGCTCTGGTCGCGCGCGCTCGCGGGCCCGCGTGCGGGCGCGCTCGCGAAGGCGTCGCTCGCCGGCGCCGGCTCGCGCAGGTCCTTCACGTATCCGGCCTGCTCGATCTCCGTGACGAGGGTGGAGTCCACGAGCCCGCCCGTCTCCTTCGCCGCCCACACCGCCGCGTCCGCGAGGCGCGCCATCGTGCTCGTCACCTCCACGCGCGAGCGTGGATCCGCGTTGAGGCGCGACAGCTCGCTGTCCGGCTCGAAGCGCGTGAAGCGGTCGTGCCAGCGCAGCATGCGGCGCCGGACCAGCCGGGCGGCCTGCTCCGCGCTTCCCGGGCCGCCGTCTCCGATCACGAGCACCGCGCAGCTCCCGCCGAAGCAGGCGAAGCGTTCGACAGCTTCCGTCACGACTGGCTTGTCACGACCGGGGACGGTGTGGCGGAGTTTGAGCTCGTGCTTGGAGTGTGAGAGGTCGAGGACGTCGAGGCGGCGCGATGCGTTGCCGCATGAGTGGCCTTCTTGGTGAGCACCGGGTCCTTACCCGTGACCATCTGCCCGTAGATCAACGCCCATGCGGCGATGAACGCCGCCACCGCGAACGCCACCACGCTGCGCCGGATCGCCCGTGCCTTGCGGCGCCGCGCGCTCATTCGTGCGCCCGCAAGCGCCCGGGGCGGGAGTTGTGCGGTCGTTTCCATGTCCATTGACTGTCTCCACGCACCCTGAAGCTCGGGTTAGCGTTTCCTGAGAGTCCGCTGAGGGGGCGCTCCCTAAATGAACGGGCGCCCGCGCTCGAGCGCGAAGGTGCGGAACAGCTCCGTGGCGGGGGACCGGTAGCGGTTCTCCTCCCACACGATCCCGATGCTCCGCACCGCCGTGCTGTCGCTCAGCTCTATGTGGGGGGCGCCGGCGCCAAGGCCGGCGCCGCCACCGTGAAGCGGCGGCACCACGGCCACCCCGAGCCCGGCGGCCACGAGCGCCCGGGCGCTCGCCACATCCTCGGCCTCGAAGCCGCTTTCCGGCTCGAAGCCGGCCGCGCGGCAGAGGTCCTCAACGAGGTCGCGGAAGTCGAATGCGTGCTTCAGCATCACAAAGCGCTCGCCCGCCGCCTCCGCGAGCCGCACGCGCTTTCGCCGGGCCAGCTTGTGCGTGGGTGGCACCACGAGCTGCAACCGCTCCTTGCCCAGCTCACGCCAGCTCAGCTGCGGGTCGCCGGGACGCGGTGTGAGCAGGAGATCCACGCCACCGTCGTGCAGCGCGTTCACGAGCTGCCCGACCGCGTCCTGATGGAGCTGGAAGCGCGGCCCGGGATGCTCGCTCCGGAAGGCGGACACCAGCGCCGGCACCAGCCAGGTGCTGAGCGTCGGCGCAAAGCCCAGCGATACCGTGCCGTGCTCCGCGCCCGCCAGCTCCTCCACCGCCTCGCGGCCCGACTCGATCTCTGCCAGCGCCCTTCGCGCGTGCGCGAGGAAGCGCTCGCCGTAGCGGTTGAGCCGCAGGGTGCGCCCGCTGCGGTCGAACAGGCTCACCCCCAGCTCGCGCTGCATCCGCGCAAGCGCGCGCGAAAGAGCCGGCTGGCTGATGTGCAGCTCCTCCGCCGCCTGCGTCACACGCCCCAGCTCGGCAACGGCAACGAACCAGCGCAGCTCGTCGAGACTCACCCGCAGCGGCAAACCATGCTTCACCTGCATGGATTGAGTGTAAAAGATGCATTGGATTCATCGTGAGAACTGCCGTATCTTGGGCTGCACAGTGATCGCAGACGCCGGCAATTCCGCCGGCGCCCGGCGCTCACCTCTCTCCCCCTCCCTCCGCAGTAACCCAGCTCGCCGGTCCAGTACCGGCGAGCAGGGCATGGGCACATGCCTGGTTTGGACCTGCCCGCGCCGGTAACTCTGACTCAATGAGCCAGAGTCAGACCACGGACAGGTCGGTCATCGACACGCGCGCGCCCGACGCCCCCACGGATCTCCGCACCCGCTCGTGGTTCGGCGTGCTCAAGCGCACCGTCAAGGAGTTCTCGAACGACAACCTCACCGACTGGGCGGCCGCGCTCACCTACTACGGCGTGCTTGCGATCTTCCCGGCGCTGATCGCGCTCGTCTCGATCCTCGGCCTGATCGGGCACTCGGCCACGCAGCCGCTTCTCAACAACCTCAACACCCTCGCGCCCGGGCCGGGCAAGCAGATCTTCACCAACGCGATCACGAACATGCAGAAGAGCCAGGGCGCGGCCGGCGTTCTGTTCTTCGTGGGCATCGGCGCCGCGATCTGGTCCGCGTCCGGCTACGTGGGCGCCTTCATGCGCGCCTCCAACGCGATCTACGAGATCGAGGAGGGGCGCCCGATCTACATCAAGCGCCCGGTGCAGCTCCTCATCACAGTGGTGACGCTGATCCTCGTCGCAGCCAGCGCGGTGGCCGTCGTGGTCACGGGCGGGCTGGCCAAGCGAGTGGGCGACCTCATCGGAGTCGGCAACACGGCCGTGACCATCTGGGACATCGCGAAGTGGCCCGTGCTCATCCTGATCGTGGCCTTCATCTTCTCGATCCTGTACTGGGCCGCGCCGAACGTGAAGCAGCCGCGCTTCCGCTGGCTCACGCCGGGCGGCATCGTGGCGGTGATCGTCTGGATCGTCGCGTCCGCGCTGTTCGCGCTGTACGTGGCCAACTTCAGCTCGTACAACAAGACCTACGGCGCTCTCGGCGGCGTGATCGCCTTCCTCGTATGGCTCTGGATCTCCAACATCGCCGTGCTGCTCGGCGCCGAGCTGAACGCAGAGCTCGAGCGCGGGCGTCAGCTCGAGGCCGGAGTGCCGCCGGGGGATACGATCGCGGTGGAACCGCGATCCGAGCCGAAGGAGACTTGAGATGAAGCTGCTGTTCCTGCCGTTCAGCATCCTCGGTGGGCTGATCGCGGGATTCGTGTCGAAGAAGATCTTCGAGCAGATCTGGGGCCTGATCGACGAAGAGGAGCCACCGGAAGCGAAGCACCGGGAGATCGAGACGGGCAAGCTCGTGGCGGCACTCGTCCTCGAAGGCGCGATCTTCAAGCTGATGCGCGGCCTGGCGGATCACCAGAGCCGGCGCGGCTTCGCCAAGGTCACGGGCTCGTGGCCGGGAGAAGAAGCTCCCGAGCCGGAGTGATCCGCTGGCCGCCCTCGCGCGAACTTACGGCTGACCCTGGCCCAACCAAGGAGGAGCTGTGAGCGTCTATCTGTCCCTGCGCGTGAAGGCCGATCGCGCGAGGTTCGAGGAGCTGGCGAAGGGCGAGTGGAAGGACCGCATGCAGGCGGTGGCCCAGCGCGGCAAGAGCATGGGTGCCATCCATCACCGCTTCGCGGCAAGTGATGGCGACATCGTGGTGATCGACGAGTGGGAGAGCCGCGAGCAGTTCGAGCAGTTCTTCAACAGCACGCCGGACATCGCCGAGTTCATGCAGGCCGTGGGCGTCACGTCCGAGCCGCAGATCACGTACTTCGAGCCGCTCGATGTGGGCGACGAGTTCTGAGTTAGGAGTGGGAGTGGGGAGTGCGGCCTCCGCGAGGCGGCGCTTCACCTCGGCGCGCTTACTGCAGCAATAAAGAGCGGCATCAAGCTTGCCGCCACATCGGGATGCAGCCTTTATTGCTGCTGTAAATGCAACGAAGAAAGCCGGCCATCAACGGACGACCGCCCCTCGCTACGGCTCAACGAGCCCCCGCCTGATCGCGTACCGCGTGAGCTCCACCCGGTCGCGCATCCCGAGCTTTTCGAGGATGTTCGACCGGTGGCGCTCCACGGTCTTCTCGCTGATCACGAGCGCCTCCGCGATCTCGCGGCCGGTGTGACCCTCCGCGATCAGCTTGACGATCTCGGTCTCGCGCGGGCTTAGCGGGTCGCTCACGTCCTCTCCCGCACGCGCGCGCTCGAGGAAGTCCTTGATCAGCGCATTGATCGCCCCCGGGTAGAGGAACGGCTCCCCGCGCATGGTGGCGCGGCACGCCTCCACCAGATCGCGATCGGCCACCGACTTGAGCACGTAGCCTGAGGCGCCCGCCTTGAGCGCCTCGAACAGGTACTGCTCGTTGTCGTGCATCGAGAGGATCAGCACGCGCAGCTCGGGCCGGCGGCGGTGGAGCTCCGAGGCGGCGTGCAGCCCGGTCATCCGCGGCATCGTCACGTCGAGGATCGCGAGGTCCACGTCATCGCCGAGCGCGCGCTCCACGGCCTCCGCGCCGTCTCCCACCTCTGCCACCACCTCGAGATCCGGCTCCGACTCGAGCACGAGCCGCAGCCCGCGCCGCACCACGGCGTGGTCGTCGGCGAGCAGGATGCGCGTCTTCAGGGGGGTCATTCCGCGTCCTCGCCGAGCGGCACGGTGAGCCGCACCTCGGTGCCTCCGCGCGGCCGCCGCATCACCGCAAGCTGCGCCCCAACGAGCACCGCGCGCTCGCGCATGCCGCGCAGGCCTCCGCCCTCCGCCCTCTGCGGGTCGAAGCCCCTGCCGTCGTCGAGCACGCGCAGCGTCAGCCTCCCGTTCGCGCGCGTGAGACTCAGCTCCGCGGTGTCGCTCTCGGAGTGGCGCGCCACGTTCGTGAGCGCCTCCTGGGCCACGCGGTAGATCACGAGCTCAGCCTCCTCGCTGAGCGTGGGCAGCTCGCGGTCGAGGTTGCGCCGCACCTTGAGCCCCACGCCCTGGGCGAAGCGCTCGGTGAGCGCCACGAGCGCGCTCGTGAGGCCGAGGTCGTCGAGCGCCTCCGGCCGCAGCTCGCGCGAGATGCGGCGCACGTCCTCGAGCGACGCTCGCGCCGTCTCCTGGGTCTCGAGCAGCTCCGCCTCGAGCTTGGGGTCCGCCTGCCGCGCGCTCTTGCCGAGCTGGAGCAGCACGGCGGTGAGGGTCTGCCCCACCTCGTCGTGGAGCTCCTGCGCGATCCGCAGCCGCTCGCCTTCCTGCGCGGCGAGCACGCGCCGGGTGGCGTCGCGGCGCTCGTTCTCGAGGCGCGAGAGCATCTCGTTGAAGGTCACCGCCAGCTCGCTCGCCTCGGACTTGTAGGGCCCCACCGGCACGCGCTGGCCAGGCCGGGTGAGGTCGACCTTGCGTGCGAGAGCGGTGAGGTCCTCCAGCGGCCGCAGAGCGCGCCGCAGCAGCACGAGGTTGATAACCACCACGAGCGCAAGAGCCGCGGCGAGCACGACCGCCTCGCTCGCGGCAAACGAGTGGAACTTGCGTGGCGAGAGGACGAGGATCGTGACCACGCACGCGCCGACCACCACGGCGGCATTGAGCGCCGCCACGCGCGAGAACAGGGGTGTGTAATGGCCGACCACGGCGTGCGACTCACGGTCTGAGCCGTTGCTCTCGGCCGCTGTGAACGGCACGGTCCGGCGGGACATACGCACTGCCCAGCTTAGGCAGGGAGTGCACCCGTCGGCCAGTCCGACGAATCCACGCCGCGCCGCGTGGGCATGCGGCGCAGCCGCTCGAGCATCGCCCAGCGGCGGGCCTGAAGCCAGCGCGGCCGGATGCCGAGCACGTTCGCGATCTCGTCTGGATCGGTTCCGTCGATGAGCATCGCGAGGATGGGCAGGTCTTCGGGATCGAGCTTGGCCGCCACCACCGCCTGCACGCGCGGCGGCGGCGGCGGGATCGCGGTGCGGCCTGCGGCCACCGCGCGAACGGTGTCGCAGAGCTCGGCGGCGAGCGCGGACTTGTGCACCACGCCGTCAGCGCCGGCGATCACTCCCGCCAGCGCCAGCGGGCCGTCGGCGTACGCGCTGTAGAGAACGACGCGCGTGGGGTCGGGAAGCTCCTTGAGCTGGCGGCACAGCGACAGGCCGTCGCGGTCGCCCAGCTGGAAGTCGACTATCGCTACGTCGGGCCGCGTCTCCCGCGCCAGCTCGAGGGCCTCCTGGGCTCGCCCCGCCGCCCCCACCGGCTCGAGTCCCGGCTCGCCCGCGAGGAGCGCTTCGATCCCCTCGCGCACCGCGGAGTGGTCGTCGACGACGAGCACGCGAGCGGTCTGCGAGCGCGCATGGCCGTTCAGCCCCATGTGAGGGCGGGCTCGGGCGACGACCCGCGCGGGGTCATCGCCATCACGGCTCTCATGATGGCCGCCCGCCGCGACTCGAGCCGCGACGGACTGATGCGGAGCACAGTCGCGATCTCGGAGGGGGTGATGCCCTGTAGGAGCATCCCGAGAATCGACTGGTCGGTCGGCTCGAGGCGCGCGCGGAGCGACCTCTGGACGGCGCGGGGGATGGGAGGGAACGCACGCCGGCCATGTGCGAGGACCCTGATGGTCCGCACGACTTCCTCGCCGAGTGTGCCCTTGCTGACCACGGCATCGGCACCCGCCACCACTGCCGCGGCGGTGAGCGGGCCGTCGGCATAGGCGCTGTAGACGAGAACGCGAGGCGGACGCGGGAGGCGCTTCATTGCGCGACACAAGGTCAGGCCGTCACCATCGCCGAGGTGGAAATCCACCACGGCGACGTCCGGGGCGACCCGTCTCGCGTCGGCTAGCGCCTCCCGCGCGCTCGCGGCGGTGGCGACCACCTCCATGTCCGACCGGTCCTCCAAGAGCCCACCGAGGCCGATTCGGACGGCGGTGTGGTCATCCACCACCAACACGCGGATGGCTCCGCCCAAGGCCGCGCCATCGTCCGCTCGACGACTCGCGCGTATGTCGAACGGCCGTATGGTCATCGTGGCCTACTGGTCCGGGGGAGCATCCGCAGTGAACACTGGCGGCGCAACGCTCCTGCGCACATGCGGGTCAGGCTCCATTTAGGCCGTGGGCTGACCCCCATCTAGATTTCCCGGCCGTGGACCCGCTCGCCCCCACATCGCGGCGCCGGCGGCTGCTGTTCGTCCTCGTGCTCGGCTCCCTCACGGCGTTCGGGCCACTGTCGATCGACATGTACCTGCCGGGGCTGCCGGCGATGGCGCGCAGCTTCCACGCGAGCGCCTCGGAGGCGCAGCTCACGCTCACGGCGTGCTTGGTGGGCCTGGCCGCCGGCCAGCTGCTGGCGGGGCCGCTGAGCGACCGGCTCGGCCGCCGCCCTCCCCTGCTCCTCGGTGTGGCCGCCTACTCCGCGGCGTCGCTCGCGTGCGCGCTCGCGCCCACCGTGCAGGTGCTCACCGGCCTGCGCCTCGTTCAGGGGCTGGCCGGCGCGGCGGGGATCGTGATCTCGCGCGCCGCGGTGCGCGACATGTATTCCGGCGTGCGGGCCGCGCGCTTCTTCTCGATCCTGATGCTCGTGAACGGGCTCGCGCCGATCCTCGCGCCCGTTATCGGGGGCCAGATCCTCAAGGTCACCTCGTGGCGCGGCGTGTTCGTCACCCTCGCGGCGATCGGGGTCGCGCTGCTGGTCGCGTCCTTCGCCGGCTTCCAGGAGACGCTCCCGCCGGAGCGCAGGCGCGGCGACGGCCTGCGCGCCACGGCCGCGACCATGCGCACGCTGCTCGGCGATCACGTGTTCGCGGGCTACGCGCTCACGTGCGGCCTGTCGTTCGCCGCGATGTTCGCCTACATAGCCGGCTCGCCGTTCGTCCTGGAGGACATCTACGGCGTGTCGCCGCAGGTGTTCAGCGCGATCTTCGCGGTGAATGCATTCGGGATCGTGCTTGCGAGCCAGCTGAACCACCGGCTGCTCGCGCGCATAACGCCGCGGGCGATGCTGGCGGCCGCGCTGCTGGCGGGCGCGGCAGCCGGGATCGCCCTGCTCACGGTCGTGCTCGCGGGCGGCCTCGGTGTGTGGGCGGTGCTCGTGCCGCTGTTCGTCGTGGTCTCGTCGGTGGGAGTCGTGATGCCGAACTCCACGGCGCTCGCGATGACCGATCACCCCGAGATCGCGGGCAGCGCCTCGGCTCTCCTCGGGATGCTCCAGTTCGTGGTCGGCGCGGGAGTGGCGCCGCTCGTGGGCGTGGCGGGCAAGCACAGCGCCGTTCCGATGGCGCTCACCATCGCGCTGCTCAGCACCGGAGCGCTCGCCGCGATGGCGCTCCTCACACGGCGGCAAGCGCGCGCGGCCGCGTCAGCCACGAGCGAAGCTGCTCGTATACCGCCGGGTGGTTGAGCAGATGGAAGTGCGTGGCGCCGCCCAGGTGACGGCCGTTGTCGATCTCGAATCCGATCCGGCGGCGCCGGCCGGTGCCGGACGCGCTCGGGTACCGGACCAGGAGGTCACCCGCGAGCTGGCCGAGCATCCCGCGCTCGCCACGTGACAGGGTCGCGCCAATGAAGTAATAGGTGGCGGTCTCGAGAAACGGGACGTCCTGGCAGCGGTTGCGCAGGAACTCGTCCGGGTCGCAGTCGCACCAGTCGGCCTCCGAGCACGAGCCGAAGCGCAGGTCCTTGATGCCGACGCTGCGGCCGTTCACCACCTTCGCGAACGCGCGCGTCTCGGGCAGGCGGCCGAGCGCCCAGCCCGCCACGTTGGCGGCCTTCTCGAGCGGGGCGCCGAGGTGTGGGGTGCCGAGGCAGAACACGTGACGGAGCGGCCCGACCCACAGCGCTTCCTGTTCGTGTCCCTGGTGGCAGGCGCTACGGCTCACCAGGCCGCCCATCGAGTGGCCCACAAGCACGATCTCCTCCACCCGCACGGGCCAATCGCGCACGAGCGTGTCGAGCAGATCGGAGAGCCTGCGCCCGTTGTCCGAGATGTGCAGGCCGGTGTTGTAGCGGACGTAGACCGGCGTGTAGCCGAGCTGGGCGCTGAGAAGATCGCCGTAGGTGGGGCGGTCCGAGAGGAGGCGCCAGGCGTCGTCGGTCTCGCACAGGCCGTGAACGAACACCGCGAGCTTCGAGGTTCGCGGGCCTTCATGGCGGACCGTCATCTCGAGCGCGAGGTCGCTGCCGCTGCGGTGGAGCGCGTCGCCGATCGCGCCGTTCAGCGCGCCCAGCGCGAGACTCCCCGCCCGCGACGCAGAGGCGGGCAGCGCATCGGCGGGAACCCTCCGGGCCACGAGGCCCGCCCCGGAGCGCGGACCGGCCGCCAGCGCGCGCCTGACCGCCGGATAGATGGTGCGCGTAGCGCGTTCGTGCACCAGGCGCGTAGGCACGCCGAGCGGGCCGAGCGCCCTGAAGGTGCGCGAGGCGATTCCCTCGTGCATGTCCCCCACGAACGACGCGAAGCCCCCCAACGCCTCGCCCGCCAGCCGACCGACCTCGCGCATCTCTGAAGCCCGCACCCGCGCCTCCTTTTGACGTGTGAGGGCAAGGTACAGCGGGCACCGGCGGCAACGCAACGTCCAGCCGGGATGTTGCAGCGTGCTGCGCCGGTACCATCGCCTCATGCCCGACCGCCTCCACTTCACCGACTCCGACGAGGCCAACCAGCTGATCGCGTCCGATCCCATGGCGCTGCTCGTGGGCTTCGCGCTCGACCAGCAGGTGCCAGTGCAGAAGGCGTTCTCAGGCCCGCTCGCGCTCAAGGAGCGCCTCGGCTCGCTCGACGCGGACACGCTCGCGGCCGCTGACCTCGAGCCGGTGTTTCGCGAGAAGCCGGCGATCCACCGCTTTCCCGGCTCGATGGCGCAGCGCGTGCACGAGCTTGCCGTCCACGTGCGCGACAACTACGACGGCCACGCCGAGCGCGTGTGGACCGACGCCGCGGATTCCGACGAGCTGCGGGCGAACATCTCCGGGCTGCCCGGCTTCGGCGAGATGAAGATGAAGGCACTCGGCGCCGTGCTGGCCAAGCGCTTTGGGGTGGAGGCGGCCCAGGACCTGGTTCCGTGGCACCCCACGCTCGGCGACGTGGACTCGGCGCAGGCTTTGGCGGACTACCAGGCCGCAAAGAAGATCCACAAGGCGGAGTGGAGCAAGGCGAAGGTCTAGCCGTCGTTTCGACGTTCACTGCCCTTCACCGCGGTGGCAGCGGGCCGCCGCTCGTGTGCCTCCACGGCTTCACGGACACGTGGCGCACGTGGGAGCTCGTGCTGCCGGCGCTCGAACGCAGCCACGAGGTGCTGGCGCCAACTCTCACGGGCCACGCGGGCGGCGCGGCGGTGGGCGGCGAGCTCACGGGTTCGGCCCTCGCCGACGGCGTGGAGCGCGCGATGGACGAGGCCGGCTTCCACACGGCACACATCGTCGGGAACTCGCTCGGCGGCTACGTGGCGCTCCAGCTCGCCTCGCGCGGGCGCGCGCGGAGCGTGGTGGCCCTGGCGCCCGCCGGCGGCTGGGCCACGGGCGACACGTCGTTCCTCCAGACGCTCGACTACTTCAGCTCGATGCTCGAGCTGGTGAAGGCGGCAGCTCCGCACGCGGATGCGATCGTCGCCACGCCCGAGGGCCGTCGGCGCGCCACCGAGTTCATCACCACGAACTTCGAGCACATCCCGCCGGAGCTGCTGGCGCACCAGCTTCAGGGCGCCGCCGCCTGCACGGGCGCCCAGCTGATGATGGACCTGGCGCGGCGCGAGGGCTGGCCGCTCGACGCGGAGCGCATCGAGTGCCCCGTGCGGGTGGTGTGGGGAACCGCGGACCGCATCCTCGAGTGGCCCCGCGCCGCCGCGCGCTACCGCCAGGAACTGCTACCCCAGGCCGACTGGGTGGAGCTCGACGGCGTGGGCCACTGCCCGCAGCTCGACGTGCCGGTGGAGACGGCCGACCTGATCCTGGGCTTTACGGCCTGAGCTTCTTGATGGCCGCGTTGGGCCTGACGCGCGAGAGCCGAGCATGGCAAGGACGCAGGGAGGCCATAGGGCGCCAGCCCGTGGCCGACCGAGGACGCAGCCAGGCGACGGCTATCGCGCGTCAGCCGCCGGCGACAGCCGGGAGGATGGTGACTTCGTCCCCGTCCTCCACCGGCGTCTCGAGGCCATCCAGGAAGCGGATGTCCTCGCCCTCCACGTAGACGTTCACGAAGCGGCGCAGGTCGCCGTCCTCGGCGATGCGCTCGCGCAGCCCGTCGAAACGCTCGTACAGGCCGTCGAGCACCTCGCCGACCGTGGTCGCGTCCTCGACCGATGTCTCCGCCTCGCCACCTGTGACGCTGCGGAGCTGGGTTGGGATCTTCACCGTGACCGCCATGGGGGCGGGCATTCTAGCTAAGCCCTACGCCCGAACGGAAGCCCCTTCGAGAGCCTCGAAGGCATCCGTGGACGGGTCGATCTCGTGGGCCTCGAACGTATCGCGCACGGCGTCGAGGGTCTTGAGGCCCTCACCGGTGATCACGAGCACCACGCGCTCGTCGCGATCGATCTCGCCGCGCTCGGCGAGCTTCTTCAGAACGGCCGTCGTGGTGCCGCCGGCCGTCTCCGTGAACACGCCCGTGGTCTCGGCAAGGAGTCGAATGCCCTCGCGGATCTCGTCATCGCTCACCGACTCCACCGAGCCACCGCTCTTGCGGGCGAGCTCGAGGGCGTACGGACCGTCGGCCGGGTTGCCGATCGCGAGCGACTTGGCGATGCCGGACGGCTTCACCGGCTTGCAGATCTCCCAGCCCTCGGCAAACGCCGTGGCCACGGGCGCGCAGCCCTCGCCCTGAGCGCCGTTGAACACCGGCTGAGCGTCGGAGTCGGCGATCAGGCCAACCTCCTGCCACTCCTGGAACCCGCGCGCGATCTTCGTGAAGAGCGAGCCGGAGGCGATCGGGCACACCACGCGGTCGGGCAGCGTGAAGGAGAGCTGCTCGGCGATCTCGTAGCCGAGCGTCTTCGACCCCTCGGCGTAGTACGGCCGCACGTTCACGTTCACGAACGCCCAGTCCTCGCGCTCGGAAGCGAGCTCCATGCAGAGCCGGTTCACGTCGTCGTAGGAGCCGCGCACCTTCACGAGCGTCGTGCCGTAGACGCCGGTGGCGAGGATCTTCTGCTCCTCGAGGTCGGCGGGGATGAACACGAACGACTCCAGGCCGTTCGCCGCCGCGTGCGCGGCCACGGCGTTCGCCAGGTTGCCCGTGGACGGGCAGGCCACGACCTTGTAGCCGAGCTCGCGCGCCTTCGCGAGCGCGATCGTCACGACCCGGTCCTTGAAGGAGTGCGTGGGGTTGGCGGCGTCGTTCTTCACGAACACCTCGCGCAGCCCGAGGCGCTCCGCCAGGCGGTCGGCCTTGAGCAGCGGCGTGGTGCCTGTAGTGAGCGGCGCGGGCGGGCGCGACTCGAACGGCAGGAAGTCGGAATAGCGCCAGATCGAGCGCGGACCGGCCTGGATCTTGCGGCGCGCCCCGTCCGGGTCGAGCCCGGAGAAGTCATAGGCCACCTCGAGCGGGCCGAAGCAGCGGTCGCACACGTAGCGCGCGTCAAGCGGGTACTGCTCGTGACATTCCTTGCACTGGAGCGCCTGGACAGGCATGGGAAAAGCTCCCTTCTATGTCGAAAACCTCCGCCGCTTTCGCTGTGACGGAGGCTTTGTGGGAGCGCCCCAGTCACATCTCCCGGACCTCTTGGATGGAGTCCGATGGAATTGGCACCGTTCTCTCGGCGGCCTTGGCCACGTCGAGTGGTTGCCGGGGTTTCATAGGGCCATATCCCTCCACCCCTCTAGATGCGAACGGCTATGTCTGAGCCGAGAAGGATACACGGCTCGGTGGGCGGAATGCACCACCTCCCCAGGTGATCGGCTGCGAAAGTAGAATCAACAGCGAGGTGAGTACGAACTTGTTGGACGACCCGCTCAGACGCCATGCCGAACCTTCCGAAGCCACGGCTGCGCCGAGGAGCCCGCTCGCGGGTCGATGCGTACATCACCGCGGCCGCACAGCCTGAACCGCACGTCGAGGTAATCGAGCACGCCGGCCTGCGCTGGATCAACATCGAGCGCCCCGGATCGGTCGATCGCGCCTGGCTCGAGGAGCACTATGAGTTCCACCCGCTCGACTACGAGGACGTCGTCTCGCGCAACCAGCGGCCGAAGATCGACGAGTACGACAACTACCTCTTCATCGTCCTCCACTTCCCGGTGTTCGATAAGAACGTCGGCCGGCTCAACGCGGGCGAGCTCGACATGTTCGTCGGGCCGGACTACCTGATCACGATCCCCAACGTGCCGCTCCAGCCGGTGGAGTACCTGTTCGAGAGCTGCCGCTCCTCCGAGGACCTGCGCGACCAGCTCTTCTCGAACGGGCCCGGCTTTCTGCTCTACCGGATCGTCGACGACTGCTTCGACTACTGCTTCCCGATGCTGCGCAAGATGGGCAACAAGCTCGACCGGCTCGAGGAGGACATCTTCGAGGGCGGAGCCGAGGAGGTCGTGCGCGACATCTCGAACGCGAAGCAGGAGATCATCAACTTCCGCAAGATCATTCGGCCGGAGCGCGCGGTGCTTCGCGACCTCGAGCGCACCAAGCAGCGCTACCTGGCGCAGGACCTCGAGATCTACTTCGACGACATCGTGGATGCGTCGGAGCGCATCTGGGACGTGCTCGAGAACTACAAGGAAGTGGTGGAGGCGCTCGAGGACACGAACGAGTCGGTGATCACGCACCGGCTGAACAACGTGCTGCGGGTGCTCACGTCCGTGTCTGTGATCCTGCTGCCCTTGACCTTGATCGCGTCGATCTGGGGCATGAATGTGAGGGTGCCGGGCGAGCAGTCGATCGTCGCCTTCTGGATCATCATGGGCGTGATGGTCGGCGTGCTCACCGGGCTCGTGCTGTATTTCCGCCGCCGCGGCTGGCTGTAGCCGCGTTGGTGCCGGTTGTGCGGCGCGAACGGCAGCAATAACCGCAGGGCCCGATGGCGACACGTTGGATGAAACCCATGTATGGCATGGGAAAGTCCCGGTGTGTGCGCTGATCCCACCCACCCAGCGCCAACCCCGCTAGCCTCCGCGCGGCATGACTGAGCAGCGGCTGTGGGCGCCCTGGCGCCTCGAGTACATCAAGGGACCGAAGGACGGCGAGTGCGTCTTCTGCCGCGCCGGGGCGCTGGGCGACGACGAGAGCGCCTACATCGTGCACCGCGGCGAGCACTGCTTCGTGATCCTCAACGCCTACCCGTACAACAACGGGCACGTGATGGTCGCGCCCTACGCGCACGCGCCGTCGATCGAGGAGCTCGGCGAGCCGGTGCTCACCGAGATGATGCTGCTCGCCAAGCGCTCTATCGCCGTCCTGCGCGCCGAGTACGGTCCCGAGGGATTCAACCTCGGCATCAATCAGGGAAAGATCGCCGGGGCGGGCGTGGAGGACCACGCCCATCTCCACGTGGTGCCGCGCTGGGGCGCGGACACGAACTTCATGCCCGTGGTGGGTGGCACGCGGGTGCTCCCCCAGGTTCTCTCAGACAGCTGGAAGGCGCTCAGCGCGAGGTTTGGTGAATGACGACGACGGTGGATCCAGGAATCTTCAAGGCGTACGACGTGCGCGGGCTGTACGGCGAGCAGCTGAACGGCGGCATCGCCTACCGCATCGGCCGCGCATTTGCGCGCGTGATCGCGGACATGGAGGGCACGAGCACGTCCGAGCTCACCCTCGCGGTGGGACGCGACATGCGGCTCACGGCACCCGAGATGGCGGGTCGCTACATCGACGGCATCCGCGACGAGGGCGCGGACGTGCTGGACGTGGGCGAGGTGGGCACGGAGATGCTCTATTTCACGGTGGGCTCGCGCGACCTGCCGGGCGGCCTGGCGTGCACCGCATCGCACAACCCGAAGGCCTACACCGGGGCGAAGATGGTGAAGCGAGGCGCGATCGCGCTGTCGGGCGACTCCGGGATCGGCGAGATCAGGGACATGGTCATGTCGGACGGTCTCGGCGAGCCGGCCGCGGAGCGCGGCGAGGTGAGCGAGGTGGACATCGCCGCGGACTTCCGTGAGGCGGCGATGAAGTTCATCGATCCCTCGCGCGTGCGCGCGATGAAGGTGGTGCTCGACGGAGGCAACGGCATGGCCGGCCCGATGGTTGGCCCGCTGCTCGACGAACTCCCGATCGAGCAGGTGCAGACCTACTGGACTCCGGACGGCAACTTTCCGGACCACGAGCCCAACCCGCTACTGCCCGAGAACCGCACCTTCATCGTGAAGAAGGTGCTGTCCGAGGGTGCCGAGCTTGGCATCGCGTGGGACGGCGACGCCGACCGCTGCTTCTTCATCGACGACACCGGCGAGTTCGTGGCGGGGGACTTCCTCACCGCGCTGCTGGCGCAGTCGGTGCTCGAGAAGCAGCCCGGCGCGACGATCCTCTACGACGTGCGCGCCAGCCGCGCCGTCCGCGACATCGTGGAGGCCGCCGGCGGCAAGGCCGACGTGAACCGTGTGGGCCACGCCTTCTTCAAGACGCGCATGCTCAAGGAGGGCGCGGCGTTCGGCGGCGAGGTGTCCGGCCACTACTACTTCCACGACTTCTACAACGCGGACTCGGGAACGATCCCGGCACTGCTGATCCTCGAGCTTCTGTCCATGAAGGAGAAGCGGATGAGCGAGCTGCTGGCGCCGCTGCGCGAGAAGTACTTCATCTCAGGGGAGATCAATTCCGAGGTGGCCGACCAGGACGCGAAGATGCAGGAGATCGCGGAGCGCTACTCGGACGGCGAGACCAGCTGGCTCGACGGCGTGTCCGTGGACTACGACGACTGGCACTTCAACGTGCGCCCATCGAACACCGAGCCGCTGCTTCGACTCAACCTCGAGTCGCTCGTGTCGCAGGACCACATGGAGGAAAAGCGCGACGAGGTGCTGGCACTGATCCGCTCGTGAGGCGCGCGCTCGCAGCCGCCGTTCTGGCCGCCGCTGCCTTCGCGGCCGCGCCTGCGCACGCCACGGTGCCGAGCGACTTCTACGGCGTCAATGGCCAGTGGGTGTTCGAGAGCCCGCCGAGCACCTGGCCCACGCAGTTCTCGTCGATGGCGAACGGCGGGCTCACGATCGTGCGGACCGACGCGCGCTGGTCGGTCGCGGAGCCCGACCCGCCGAGTGCCTCGGGACAGCACACCTACGACTGGAGCACGTTCGACACGATCGCCGGCACGCTGGCGAAGTACGGCCTGCGCTGGATGCCCACGCTCGACTACCCGCCGCCATGGGCGCAGGAGAACCCCACCGAGAACACCCAGGAGGACCCGAACGGGCTCGGCTCCGAGATGAAGGACGCGAACGTGCCGGACTTCACCGCTTTCGCCGCGGCGATGGTGAGGCGCTACGGGATCGACGGCACGTTCTGGAGGGCGCACCCGGAGCTGCCCGCCACGCCGGTGCGCGTGTGGGAGATCTGGAACTCGCCGAACGTCACCTACTACTGGAATCCGCAGACCAACGCGCCCGAGCGGTTTGCGGACCTCTACCTCGCCACGCGAACGGCGATGAAGGCGGTGAACAAGAAGGCCGTGGTGATGGCCGGCGCGCTCGACCTCGTGAACCCGCCGATCGCGAGCGACGAGGTGAAGTTCATCAAGCGGATGTTCGCCCACCGCCCCGAGGTGCGCACGCAGGTGGACCTATGGGGTCTTCATCCCTACCAGGAAACGATCTACTGGACCTTCCGCCGCCTGGCCAAGTGGCGGCAGGCGCTCGATCTGTTGAACGGCAGGCGTATGCCGATCGCGATCGACGAACTGGGCTACACCACCACGAAGGTGTCCGACCAGACGCGGGGTGACGAGCTCGTCGAGCTCGCGCAGGAGTTCCCGCGCTCCGGCTGCGACGTCGTGGACTTCATGCCGTACTCGTGGGAATCGGCCGAGCAGGACCCGAACAACCCCGAGGACTGGTTCGGCATCTGGAACCACGACGGCACGCCGAAGCCCTCGGGCCAGCGCTTTGTCGATGCCGTGCTCCAGATGCGCGGCCTCTCCTCCACCCCGCCCCCCACCGACCAGCTCGACCTGTGCGACTCGCAGTACCCGGTTCCGCCCGACCCGCAGCCACCGGTGCCTCCGCAGTCGCTGCCCGCGGACCAGACGGCGCCGGCGACCCCGCCCGGTCCGCCTGCGCCCGCCCCGCCAAAGCTGCGGGGCCCGGGATTGAAGGTGAAGCTGTCGCGCAGGCACGGGGTGCTCACGATCACGACGCGCTGCACCACAGCGTGCCGACTCGACGCCTACCTGATGACGCGGCGAAGCGGCGCGCGCAAGTTCCACACGCAGTCCACCACGCACGCAGGCCGCTTCAGCTCGCGCACGCGCCGGCTGCGCCTGCGTCTCCCTGCCCACTCCGCGCGTCTGCAGCCGCGCGCGAAGGTGATCGTCGTGGCATCGGACCGGTCCGGCACCAGCACTCGAATCACCCGCAGCACGCACCTTCGCTAACCCTTTCTGCGGCTCTAGCACTGTAAACGCGCCGCTTCGAGGGAGAAGGCTCCTCATTCGGTGGTGGCTGGGTTTGGAGGCTGCGTTGGGCTGTGAACAACGGAGATGTGGTTACGCGGGATGCACCGCGCGACCGCACTCCGAACCTCCGTCGCATCACCCTCGTGGCAATGCTTCTGTGCCTGGCGACCGGGTTGGGTGCGGGCAGCGCGCATGCCACAAGCCTCGACGGCTTTTACGGGGTGAACGTCCAGCAGGTGTTCGGCGGCTCGCCGGCGTCGTGGCAGCCGCAGCTCGGCGCGATGGCAGCGGGTGGACTCCAGCTCGCGCGCATCGACGCGCGCTGGTCCAACATCGAGCCGACCCCGCCGAGCGGCGGCACGCACACCTACAACTGGTCGATGTACGACGGCATCGTGCAGGGGATGGCCCAGGCGGGGCTGCGCTGGTATCCGATCGTCGCGTACTCCACGAGCTGGTCGGGATCGATCGCGGGTGACACCACCTCGGTGGTGGCGCCCGCCCACGTGGGCGACTTCGCGGCATTCGCCGCGGCACTCGCGAGGCGGTACGGCCGGGGCGGGAGCTTCTGGGCGACGCACCCGCAGCTGCCCAAGCTGCCGGTGACCGACTACGAGATCTGGAACGAGGAGAACTCCACCACGTTCATGCATCCGCAGACGTCGGCGCCCGAGGCCTACGCCGACCTCTACATGGCCGCGCGCGGCGCGATCAAGGCAGTGGATCCCCAGGCATCCGTCGTGATCGGCGGCCTGGCCCTCGGCAAGGAGGACGTGACCGACGAGGCGCGGTTCATCCAGCGCATGTACGCGCACCGGCCCGACCTGGCGGGCCACGTGGACGGCGTCGGGCTCCACCCCTACCAGCAGACGCTGCCGGACACGTACGCGCGCCTCGCGAAGTTCCGCCAGGCGCTCGACCAGGTGGCGGGAACGAGCGTGCCGATCGAGATAACCGAGCTGGGCTGGGCCACCACGTCGGTGTCGGAGGCGGATCGTGCCACGGACCTGCAGGCGCTCACCGAGCAGCTTCCGCGCTCCGACTGCAACATCAGCAGGTTCCTCCCGTACACCTGGCTCACGCAGGAGAGCGACCCCTCGAACCCCGAGGACTGGTTCGGGATCTGGAACCGCGACGGCTCCGGCAAGCCTTCCGGCATCGCATACCTCGATGCGGTGAAGCTGATGCGCGGCCTCACTCCCGCCGCGCCGCCCGCCGGCGTGGTGCGGATCTGCCACCCGGATGGCGCGCGCAGCGCGGGTCCTCACGGGCCGAAACTGCGGCTGCGCGTGGTGAAGGTGCTGCGTGGCCACTGGGTGAAGGTGTCGGCGCGTTGCCGCCCCGCCTGCATCCTCCGCCTCGGACTCTTCGGCCACGCGCGCGCCTCGAAGTCGCGCACGCGGCGCCTCTCCGTGCGGGTGGCCGGGATACATGCCCGCAGGAAGGTGATCAAGCTGCGCATCCGCGGCGCGCACACCGTGCGACCGGCCGCGCAGCTCCGCGCCACCGCCATGGTCCGCAGCACCATGGGCGTGGGTGTGACCAAGCGCTTCCGCCACGTGCGAATCCGCTGATCCGCCGCCCTTAAGCGCTGCTGGACGAATACGCCATCGAACATTCGTCCAGTCCGCACTGGACACCCCTCAGACAGCCGATCAGAGGCCGATTGACTGCCTGTGAGAACACGAAAGGGCACACGCCCTGCACGTGCTCACGTCCGTCCCAGGTGGCTTGCGCTGCTCGGAGTCGCGGGCTGCCTCCTCGCGGGGAGCGTGGGAGCCGGGGTGGCGCGGGCCGACGTGCCGGCGAGCTTCTACGGCGTGAACGTGCAGCAGGTCTTCGACGGACCCAGCTCCGGCTGGAACACGGACCTCTCCGCGATGGCCTCCGGTGGCCTCAGCCTGGCCCGGATCGACGCCCGCTGGCAGAACGTTGAGCCGAACCCCCCGAGCGGCGGCACGCACACCTACAACTGGTCGATGTACGACGGCATCGTGCAGGGCCTCGCCGAGCACGGCCTGCGCTGGCTGCCGATCGTCGCCTACTCCACCACCTGGTCGGGCACGACGCCCGGCGACCCCGGCTCGGCGGTGGCTCCCTCTCACATCCCCGATTTCGTCGCCTATGCCGGCGCCCTTGCGGCGCGCTACGGCCCGGGTGGAACGTTCTGGAAGTCGCACCCGTCGCTCACGCCCGTGCCGGTGACCGACTACGAGATCTGGAACGAGGAGAACTCCGTGGTGTTCTGGCCGCAGCAGGCGGACAACGCCGAGGCGTACGCGGACCTCTACATGGCGGCGCGCTCCGCGATCCGCGGCGTGGACCCGCAGGCGCGCGTGCTGGTGGGCGGCCTCGCGCTCGTCAACCCGCCGCAGGTCACGGACGAGGTCGACTTCGTGCGGCGCATGTACGCGCACCGTCCGGACCTCGCCGGCAACGTGGACGGCATCGCGCTCCACCCGTACCAGCAGGACGTCCACTACACGTACATGCGCATCGCGAAGTTCCGCCAGGGCCTTGACCAGATCGCGGGCGCGTCCGTGCCGATCGAGATCACCGAGGACGGCTGGGCCACCACCTCGGTGTCCGAGGCGGAGCGGGCCGCGGACCTGAGCCAGATGGCTCAGGAGCTGCCGCGCTCCGACTGCAACATCGACATGTTCCTGCCCTACACCTGGCGCACCGAGGAGAGCAACGCGACGGACCCTGAGTCGTGGTTCGGGATCTGGAACCGCGACGGCTCGCCGAAGCCCTCGGGCCAGGCGTACCTCAGCGCGGTGGAGCTGATGCGCGGAATGACCGCCAGCCCCGCGCCCACCTCGACGGTGCCGATCTGCAGCGCCGACTACAGCGAGGCCGCCCCGCCGCCGCCCGCGCCCACACCCACGATCCCTCACGGGCCGCGCCTCATCCTGCGCGTGCGCCACCACAAGCACCACCGCGTCCTGCTGGTGGCCGGGCAGTGCCACTCCGGCTGCAAGCTCACCGTGTCGCTCCTCGCCCACCGCCCCAAGCGCCACGATTACCGCACGCGGATCTCCACGCGCATCACCCACTTCTCCTCCGGCCGCCAGGTGGTGAAGCTGCACATCCCGCGCCGGCTCGCGAAGCGCGTGAGGCACGGACGTGTGGTTGTGGTGGCGGTTGGCCGCGACGGCGGCACCACCACGGCGTCACGCAGGGTGCGCCTGCGCTAGAGCCCCCGCCGGCCCAACACCACCGGCACCGTCCGCGCGAGGATCTTCACGTCGCTCCAGACGGACCAGTTGGCGCCGTACATGTAGTCGATCTTCACCATCTCGTGCATCGGGATGCGCGACGCGCCGAAGATCTGCCACATCCCCGTCATGCCCGGCCTGAAGTAGAGGCGGCAGCGCTCCCAGCCTGCGATCTTGCGGTCCTCGTCGGGCACGAGCGGTCGCGGCCCGACCAGGCTCATGTCGCCCTTCAGCACGTTGATGAGCTGCGGCAGCTCGTCGAGAGAGAGTGCCCGGAGCGTGCGGCCCACGCGCGTGATTCGCGGATCTCCGTCGATCTTGAAGAGACCCACTGCCTGGTTGAGCTCGCGCAGCTCGTCCTTCGCCTCGTCCGCGCCGTCGACCATCGATCGGAACTTGAACATGCGGAACACCTCGCCGCGCCGGCCGATCCGCCGCTGCCGGAAGAACACCGGGCCGCGCGAGTCGAGCTTGATCGCCACCGCCACCGCCAGGAACACCGGAGCGAGGAGGAGCAGCATCGCTGCCGCGCCCGCGATGTCGAGCGTGCGCTTCACAAGGTAGGAGCTGCGGGTCAGGCCATAACGGCGCACGCCGAGGAGAGGAAGCCCGTTGATGTCGTCATACGTGGCGGCCGAGCCCACCACCTCGAGCAGGCGCGGCAGCACGCTGACCTTCAGGCCAAGTGCCTTCACCAGACGGATCGCGTGGAGCAGATCCTCGGAGTCCGGGCCCTCGTACGCGATGATCGCGCGCTCGATGTCGTGCTCGGTCAGCACGATCCCGACCGTGCTCATGTCGCCGAGCACGGGGATCGCGCCCTCCGCCTGAGCCTCCGCCGGTAGCGACGGCCCGAGCGCCACCCGCCCCACGATCACAGCGTTCACGCCGTGCACGCTGTCGAGCTTGTTGGCCACGCGCAGGGCGGCATCGGCACTCCCGATCACCACGCAGCGTTCGGGCACGATCCGCGCGACCACCACCCAGCGAGCCAGCGAGCGGCCCACCATCAGCGCGAAG
Organism: Thermoleophilaceae bacterium; assembly: GCA_036378175.1. Lineage (GTDB taxonomy): Bacteria > Actinomycetota > Thermoleophilia > Solirubrobacterales > Thermoleophilaceae > JAICJR01. The sequence goes on along the minus strand of DASUWY010000008.1, from coordinate 2,764 downwards.
AACGACAGCAGCGCAAGCACCACGATGGGCCCGCGATGGACGTGTTCATCCGCGAGCAGCGGCCCTGCCAGCCAGATCGAGAACGCATACAGCGCTGACACCGCCAGCAGCGCCGGGGCCTCGTCAAGGGTCGTCTTGTGGAGAACGTTCTCGTCGCGGTCGTAGAGGCCCAGCACCTTGTTCACGAGCGTGAGCAGGGGAAGGCAGGCGAGCGCCGGGAGAATGCTGAGCGTTATGTCGCCGATCACCGCGAGGGCGACCACGAGCGACGCGGCGGCAGCCACCAGGTCCACCGCCGCGAGTGCGCGTCGCAGGCGCGTGTCGCGTTCGGTGCCGAACGCCTCGCTGGGCTCGCTCGGAAATCCGACCTGATCGATGCGGTCGGGCCACGCGCGGAATGGCCGCGGGGTCCCGGGGCGCGTCCGGCCGGATCTCCAGGGCGAGCGTTCCGGGCGCGGGGGTTGGACGCGTGGCGGGCTCTCCTGGGTTTCGGGCGGGTTGGGAGACATCGGTCTATGGGCCAGTGGTTCCTCGCGATGTGGGCGCGGCCAAACGATCAACCCGTCCGCCCTTAAACGTCATGTCGAGGTAAAGGAGCCCCTGCCAGGGCCATCTACAACTGATGAAGAAGGTTCCAGAGCAAGGCCTACTTCAAACCAGCGAGAGGGGAATTCCGAGCGGTTGGCGCGCTCGGTAGGGTCCGCTGGGTGACCTCGGACCCCTTCGCGCCGGCCACCGCGGCGGGCATCCACCGACTCGCGATCCCCACCCCGTTCGCCGTCGGCCGCGTGAACGTCTATCTGATCGAGGACGATCCGCTCACGCTCGTGGACGCCGGGCCCAACTCGGGCAGCTCGCTCGACGAGCTGCAGCGCCAGCTACAGGCGCACGGGCACGCGATCGACGACATCGGCCTCGTGATCCTCACGCATCAGCACATCGACCACCTCGGGCTCGTGGGCATCGTGGCCTCGCGCTCGGGCGCCGAGGTGGCGGCGATCGACAGGGCCGTTCGGTTCGTGGAGCACTACGGCGAGGAGGCCGCCGCGGACGACGACTTCTCCACGCAGATCATGCTCAGGCACGGCATCCCCGGTGACGTGGTGGATGCGCTGAAGGCCGTGTCAGCCGCGTTCCGGGCGTGGGGCGCGAGGGCCAAAGTGTCGCGCGTCCTGCACGACGGCGACGCCATCGAGCTGCGCGACCGCACGCTGCAGGTGAGCTACCGCCCCGGCCACAGCCCCACCGACACGATCTTCCTCGACGCGGACCGCCGCATCCTGATCGCCGCCGACCACCTGCTCAAGCACATCTCCTCGAATCCGCTCATCTCGCGCCTGCCCGGGCAGACGGAGCGGCCGCAGTCGCTCGTGGTCTACCTCGAGTCGCTGCGCAAGACTCGCGAGATGGACGTGGAGCTCGTGCTGCCCGGTCACGGCGACGCCTTCGGCGGCCACCGCGAGCTGATCGACCAGCGCTTCGCGCTGCATGCCCGCCGAGCCGAGAAGCTGCACGGTCTCGTGGCGGAGCGTGCTCAGACCGCGTACGAGCTGGCGCAGGCGATGTGGGGAAACGTCGCGGTCACCCAGGCGTATCTCACCTTGTCGGAGGTGCTCGGACACATGGACATCCTGTTGAACGACGGCCGCGTGCGCGAGGTGGAGGAGAACGGCGTGGTGCGGTTTGAGGCGACAACGTGAGCGAGACGGCACTTCAGCGCGCCGAGGAGCTGGCCGAGCGCACGCTTCCCGACCGCCGCGCGAAGAAGAAGATGCTCGTGATCGTGAACCCGTACGCCACGACGGTGTCGGACCGGCTGAAGAACCTCGTGGTGTACGCGCTCCAGGGCCGCTACGACGTGGAGGCGATCGACACGAAGGCGCAGGGTCACGCCACCGAGCTCTGCCACGAGGCGGCCGAGGCGGGCTACGACGTGGTGGTGGCCTTCGGCGGCGACGGGACCGTGAACGAGGTGGCGAACGGCCTCGCCGGCACGGACACGCCGCTCACGTGCCTGCCGGGCGGCGCGACGAACGTCTACTGCCGCACGCTCGGGATCCCGAACGACGTGGTGGACGCCACGGAGCACCTGCTCTCGATCGCCGACGACTTCCGGCCTCGGCGCGTGGACACCGGTCTCGTGAACGGCCGCCACTTCGTGTTCGCCTCCGGGGTGGGCCTCGACGCGAGCGTGGTGGAGCGCGTGGACGCGCACCCGTACCGCAAGGCGAAGTTCGGCGAGTACTACTTCACCTGGGCCGCGATCTCGAGCTTCAACAAGACCTACCTGCTGAAGCCGCCGCGCGTGAAGGTCGAGGTGGGTGGCGAGACCGTGGACGCGGTCACCGTGATCGTGCAGAACTCTGATCCCTTCACCTACTTCGGCAGCCGCCCCATCCGCGTCTGCGAGGGCGCCGGACTCGACACCGGCAAGCTCGCGCTCGCCGTGCTGCGGCGCGCGACGCTGCTCGAGATGCCGACGCTGATCCCGCGCATCTTCTCCGGCCGCGCGCGCACGGTCACCCGTCACCGGCAGGTCACGGGCTTCGACCCGGTGGACGGCCTCACGATCACGAGCGCCGACGGCCGGCCGTTCCCGATGGAGGCCGACGGCGACTTCCTGGGGAAGTTCGAGCGCGTGGACTACGGCGTGGCGCCGCGATCACTGGCTGTGGTGGCGTGAATTGAGCGACGCCGAGCGCAACGCGCGGCTCTTGGGCGCACGGCTGAAGACGCGCCGGGTACCGCCGTATCCGGTGCGCGT
>DASUWY010000007.1 GCA_036378175.1 Thermoleophilaceae bacterium | reverse complement strand
GGCCGGGCTCGCTCCCGACCGGCTGGACGTGGGCGTGCTGGTCTCGGATGAGGCCGAGACGGTGTCCGCCGCGCGTTTCACGTCGAACGCTCGCGTGGGCGCGCCTGTGATCGCCTCGCGTGAGGCCGATACGCACCGGCTGCGGGCCGTGGTGGCGAACGCGGTGTGCTCCAACGTGGGCGACGGCCAGCGCGGGCTCGACACCGCGCGAGCCACGCAGCAACTCGCCGCGGAGCTGCTGGGCATCGAGCCGGCGCAGGTGGGCGTGGCGTCCACAGGCGTGATCGGCACCGAGCTGCCGCGCGAACCGCTCCTCGCGGGGGTGCGTGCCGCCGCGGGCGAGCTGGGCCGCGACGCCGAGGACTTCTCGCGCGCGATCCTCACGAGCGACAACGGGCCCAAGCGCGCCTGCCTCGAGGTGGAGCTCGATGCCGGCACCGTCCGCCTGTCGGCCCAGGCAAAGGGCGCAGGGATGATCTCGCCGCGCTTCGCCACGATGTTCTGCTTCGTGCAGACGGACGCCGCGATGTCGGACGAGACCATCGATCTCCTCACCGGGGTCACCGTCAAGCGCTCCTTCGACCGCATCAGCGTGGACGGCCAGCTGTCCACGAGCGACACGGTGCTCGCTATGGCGAGCGGAGCGAGCGGCGTGAGAATCGAGCCGGAGACGGCCGACGAGTTCGCCTTCGGCGAGGCGATGGACGCCCTGCTGCGCCAGCTCGCGCTCGAGATCGTGGCGGACGGCGAGGGCGCCAAGCGCGTGGGACGCATCGTCGTGCGCGGCGGCCACGAGGTGGTGGAGCCCGTGGCGCGCGCGATCGCGAACTCCCCCCTGGTGAAGACGGCGCTGCACGGGGCCGACCCCAACTTCGGCCGCATCCTGCAGGCGGCGGGCATGGCGTACCCGCCGGGCAACGGCTTCGTGGCCGACCTCGAGATCGAGGGGCGGCTCGTGGTGTCGGCGGGCGACGCCGTGGTGGACGACCTGCGCGAGCTCGAGCCCCTGGTACAGGGCAGCGAGGTGGAGTACTCGCTCACGCTCCCGGGTGAGGGCGGCGAGACCGAGGTGTTCTTCAGCGATCTCTCGCAGAAGTATGTGCACTTCAACTCGGAGTACACGTCGTGAACCAGAGCCGCGACGTCGCCACGATCCTCGAGGCGCTCCCGTACATCCGAGAGTTCCACGGCCGCACGATCGTGATCAAGTACGGCGGCACCGCGATGACCGACCCGGCGCTGCAGGAGGAGTTCGCGCGCGACGTCGTGCTCCTCAAGTACGTGGGGATGAACCCGATCGTGGTGCACGGCGGCGGCCCCGAGATCACCCGCTACATGGAGCGCCTCGGGATGAAGGTGGAGTTCGTCGAGGGCCTTCGCGTGTCCGACGCCGACACGGTGGAGGTGGCGAAGATGGTGCTGGTGGGCAAGCAGAACAAGGACATCGTTCTGCTCATCAACCGTCAGGGGCAGCCGGCGGTGGGCCTCTGCGGCGACGACGGCCTGCTCTTCCGCGTGCGCAAGCAGCTCGCGGGGGGCGAGCACGACATCGGCTTCGTCGGCGAGATCGAGCACGTGGACGTGAACGTGCTCAAGCACATCGCGCAGGACTACATCCCGGTGATCGCGTCGGTGGGCGCCGACTCCGAGGGCAACTCGTACAACATCAACGCGGATGCCGCCGCGGCCGCTGTGGCGTCCGCGATGCGCGCGTTCAAGGTGATCTTCCTCACCGATGTGGAGGGCTGGCTTGCCGATCCGGCCGATCCCGGCAGCCGGATCTCCGAGGCAACGGCCAGCCAGGTGCGCGAACGCCTGGCCGGCATCGGGGGCGGGATGCGACCCAAGCTCGAGGCGTGCGTGAGCGCGGTGGAGGACGGCGTGGGAGCCGCTCACATCATCGACGGCCGGCTGCGCCACTCGCTCCTGCTCGAGCTGTTCACCGACGAAGGAATAGGAACGAAGATTTGCCCCTGAACATCACAGATCTCCAGGCGCTCGAGCGTGACTGGGTGATGCCCACCTACGCGCGTCAGCCGGTGGAGTTCGTGCGCGGCGAGGGCTGCCGCCTCTGGGACGCGGATGGCAACGAGTACCTCGACTTCCTCGCGGGGATCTCGGTGGTGCAGATCGGCCACTGCCACCCCGCGCTGGTGGAGGCGATCCGCGATCAGGCGGGCCGCCTCATGCACGTGTCGAACCTCTACTACACGGAGCCGGCCATGCGCCTGGCGCAGCGGCTGGCGGAGAGCTCGCTGGGCGGCAAGGTGTTCTTCTGCAACTCCGGGGCGGAGGCGAACGAGTGCGCGATCAAGCTCGCACGCCGCCACCGCCGCGGGGGCGAGATCGTCGTGCTCACTGACGGCTTCCACGGCCGCACCTACGGCGCGCTCTCGGCCACGCCGCAGGAGACGAAGCAGGAGCCGTTCGCTCCGCTCGTGCCCGGCTTCAAGGTGGTGCACCGCGACGACGCCGCCGGCGTGGCAGCCGCGGTGGGCAACCAAACTGCCGCGGTGCTCATCGAGCCGGTGCAGGGCGAGTCTGGAATCCACCCGATCGGCGACGACGTGCTCGTGGCCGCGCGCGAGGCGTGCGACCGCCATGGGGCGCTCCTGATCTTCGACGAGGTGCAATGCGGGATGGGCCGCACGGGCACCCTCTGGGCATACGAGCAGACCCCCGTGCGGCCGGATGTGATGACGGTGGCGAAAGGACTCGGCGGCGGGCTGCCCATCGGCGCCTGCATCACCTCGCGCGAATACGCGGACACGCTTCAGAAGGGCGATCACGGCTCCACGTTCGCCGGTGGGCCGGTGCCCTGCGCGGCGGCGCATGCCGTGCTCGACGTGGTTCACGACGAGGCGTTCCTCGACGACGTTCGCACGAAGGGGCAGGCACTCGTGGCGGGCCTCGAGCGGTTGCCCGTGACCAACGTGCGCGGCCGCGGCCTGATGTGCGCGTTCGACGTGCACGGGGCGCCTGAGCTGGCCACCCGCCTGCTCACCGAGCAGCGCCTGGTGGTGAACGCCACAGGACCCGCCACGATCCGGATGCTGCCGCCGCTCACGGTGAGCGGCGACGAGATCGAGGACGCTCTGGGGCGGCTCGCCGCGGTGATCGAATGAGTCAAGATCCTTACGACCCCGCCCGTCCGCTCGACCCGCGTGACTTCACGCGCCGCACGCTGCTCGCCAACGAGCGCACCTATCTCGCCTGGTGGCGCACCGGGATCACATCGGTGGCCACGGCACTGGCCGCCGCGCGGCTCGTCCCGGAGGTCACCAACGTGAGGCACGTGTGGCCCTACACGGTGCTCGGTGTGGGCTTCGCGCTCATCGGCATCGTGTGCTTCGCATACGGCCACATCCGCCGTACTCAGGTGGATCGCGCCGTGCGCGAAGGCAACTTTGCGGAGCTCAATCACACCGTCACGCTCCTGATCAGCCTCGGTGGGGTGGTGCTGGCGGCGGGGCTCGTGGTGCTGATCGTGGTCGAGGGCTAGCGCAACCTCCCCGACCGCGCGCTGTTTTACGATGCAGCGATGGTTCGTGCAGCTTTTCTAACCTCACTTGGATTCGTCGTCTTTCTCGTGGCGGCCCCGGCCGGCCTCGCCACGCCGGCGCATGAGAGCACCGCGTGGACCGCTCGGATGACCGTTCCCACGCACACGCCGAAGGCGCGCAAGGCCTGGCCGGTGAAGATCGTCGTCCGGCGCGGCCGCACCAGGCTGCGCGGCACGGTGCAGTACCACTTCATCTACAAGGGACAGGTCGTGTCCACCGCAGGCTGCCATCCCGGCAAGCCCGATCCGTGCCCGTTCAACGGCACCTACCGGGACGTGGTCCGGTGGCCCGTGCGGGCCGTCGGAATCCGTCTCACATTTCAGGCGACGGTGAAGACGAAGCTGGGTACCAAGAACCTCAATTACTGGGTGCGGGTCCGCCGCTGAATCCTGACGGCTGCGAACCGTCGCTCTCCTGCGTCCTCGTGTCTCGTCGTATTGACATACGACTTCGACCCTGCGTCCTTGGATAGCTCGGTTTTCGCTCGCCAGGATCCAGCGGTGAGAAACCCCCCTTAAGGGGGATTAAGACTTCAGGCGAATCCGGTGATGGCGATCTACTCTCGGGAGGGGGATCGTTCTGACCGACCGAATCGAATCGCTGTACCACTCCGCCGAGGGCGCGCTGCGGCTCATCGCGGAACGCGCGGTGAGCATCAACCCCTGGTGGCTTCTGGTCGGGTTCGCCGTGTACGAGCTCTCACAGCTGGTGCGCACGCGCGGCTGGTTCACCATCCTGCGGGCCGCCTATCCCGACGCCGACGATCTGCGCGCGCGGGATGTGGCCGGGGCGTACCTGGCGGGCGCGGGCGTCAACGCGATCGTGCCCGCCCGCGGCGGCGACTTCCTCAAGCTCTTCCTCGTACACCGGCGGGTGCCGAATGCCCGCTACTCCACGCTGCTCGCCACGTTCGGCCCCGAGACTCTCCCCGAGATCGTGCTCAGCGCCGGGCTCGTGATCTGGGCGCTGGCGCACGGCTTCCTGCCGGTGCCGGTGTCCACCAACGAGCTGCCCGAGTTCGACGTCTCGTTTGTGATGACGCACGTGCTCGTGAGCCTCGCCGTCGTGGCGGGCGCCGGGCTCCTGCTCTTCCTCCTCGTCCACTTCGCGCGGCCTCGCGTGTGCGGGCTGGCCGTGCGGGTCAGGCAGGGCTGCCAGATCCTGCACAGCCCGCGGCGGTTCGTCATCGGCGTTGGCGGGCCCCAGGCGGCCAGCCGCCTGATCCGGCTCGTGGCGATGGTCTGCCTCATGAAGGCGGTCGGCCTCCCGGTGACGGTGAACACCGCCATCCTCGTGATGGCGGCGACGAGCGCGGGCCGCATCGTGCCGTTCGCGCCCGCGAGCGCCGGCCTGCGCGTGGCGATGCTCGCCTACGGATTTCCTGCGGTCACGGACAAGCCGATCGACATCGCGAGCATCACGAGCTTCTGGTTCACCGTGGGTGCCGTGCACCTCGTCGGCGGCCTGCTGATCTCGCTTGGCGTGCTGGCGTACACCTTCGGCACGCTCTCCCCGCGCAAGGCGCTGGCGGCCATCAGGCACGCGCGGCTGCAGACAGCAGCCGCGGCCACGCGCTGACTGTTACCGTCTCGCGCCTCAGATGGCTGAGCGCGAGCACCACTACCTGAAGAAGAACGCGTCCTACGAGGCGTTGCCGGGCGAGGTGGGCCGCGTGCTGCTCCTGTATTCGGGCGGTCTCGACACGAGCGTGATGCTCAAGTGGATCCAGGACGAGTACGAGGCCGAGATCGTCGCGCTCACGGTGAACCTGGGCCAGCCCGGCGAGGACTTCGAGGTGGTTCGCCAGAAGGCGCTCGACCTCGGCGCGCTCGAATGCTTCGTGGTGGACGCGCGCGAGGAGTTCGCCCACGACTACGTGCTTCCCGCCATCAAGGCCAACGCGCTCTACGGCGGCGGCTACCCGCTGTTCACGGCGCTAGGGCGCCCTCTGATCGCGAAGATCGCCGTGGAGAAGGCGCACGAGGCGGGCTGCGACACGATCGCGCACGGGTGCACGGGCAAGGGCAACGACCAGGTGCGGATCGAGTCCACAGTCGTGGCGCTCGACCCGAGCCTGAAGATCATCGCGCCCGTGCGCGGCTGGCAGATGGGCCGCGAGGAGGAGATCCGCTACGCCCGCGAGCACGGCATCCCGGTGAAGGGCGGCACGGAGGCCACGCCGTACTCGATCGACGACAACCTTTGGGGCCGCTCCTCCGAGGGCCGCGAGATCGAGAACATCCACGAGGCACCGAGCGACGAGGTGTTCCAGCTCGTCACGCGCCCGCAGGACGCGCCGGACGAGCCGGAGGACCTGACCGTGGGCTTCGAGCGGGGCTGCCCGGTGTCCCTCAACGGAGAGAAGCTCGGGCTGGTGGAGCTGCTCGAGCGCACGGCCGAGATCGGGGCGCGGCACGGCGTGGGCATCGTGGACCACGTGGAGGACCGCATCGTCGGCCTGAAGGTGCGCGACCTGTACGAGGTGCCCGCCGCCGAGATCATCCTGCTGGCCCACAAGGAGCTCGAGCAACTCGTCGGCACGATCCACCAGAACAACTTCAAGCCACAGCTCGACAACCACTGGGCCTTCCTCGTCTACGCCGGGCTCTGGTACGAGCCGCTGCTCGAGGACCTGAACGCGTTCATGGACGCCGTGAATGAGCACCTCACGGGGGAGATCACCGTCCGTCTCTACAAGGGGAAGGCCACGCCGGTGAAGCGCAGCTCGCCAAACGCGCTCTACGACGCCGAGCTGGCCGGCTTCGGCGAGTCCGGCGGCCTATTCTCCCAGCAGGCGAGTCCCGGTTTCATCGAGTTGTGGAGCCTCCAGTCACGGATGGCGTACGCGATCCGCAACCGGGTAAAGGAGGACGAGTGACTACTAACGGATACACAGTGCTCGGCTGGCTGGTCTGGCAGCTTGGCTCGCGGGTGGCGAAGTACAAGCTGTCCCAGAACAAGACCAAGCTCGGTGCTGCGGGAGTGATCGCCCTCGTGCTGATCGGCGGCGTGGTGGCCGCCAAGGCTTCCGGCGACGACTGAGGTAGCGCGCACGAAGCGGCTCGTGATCCGCACCTTCCGGGAGAACGACCTCCCGGCGGTGCACGGCATCTACACGGACTCGGTGGTCTGGCGATACATGGGCATCGGTCCCACCACCACCATCGAGGAGACGCGAGAGCGTCTCGAGCGCATGCTCGGCTACCAGCGTGACCACGGCTTCACCTTCTGGGCGGTCACCCATGCGGAGACCGGCGAGCTGCTGGGCGACTGCGGCCTGATCCCGCTCGAGGGCGTGGGCCCGGAGGTGGAGCTGGGCTACCGCTTCGGCAGCGCGCACTGGGGAAACGGCTACGCCACCGAGGCGGCCACGGCATGCCGCGACCTTGGCTTTGACCGCTACAGGCTCCAGCGGATCTACGTGGACGTGCACCCCGAGAACGAGCGCTCGCAGAACGTCGCCCGCAAGCTGGGCGCGCGGCTGCTCGGCCCCGCGAAGCACCGCGGCTTCGACGTCGTGCGCTTCGTGATCGACCGGCCCGACGGCGCTTAGTACTTACCGCTGAGACGGTTCCAGACCCGCTGGAGCCACGTCTCGGTCTTGTAGGCGGCGTTCCGCTCGGACACGTCGTCCACGCCCACCTCCATGGCAGCGGGCGCCGGCTTCGGCTCGGGCAGGTTGGCGGCCGCCGCGGCTCCGTCGAGCTTCAGGTCCACGCCGCGCTCGTGGAGCGAGGCGATCAGCTCCCAGTCCACGAAGCGGTCGCCGTGCTCGGTGTCGATGATCACGCCCTCGAAGATGTCGTCCTCCGGCACCGCGAGCACCTCCTTCACCCTGCCGACCACCGCGCCGTCGGAGGCGAACACGACCGTGCCCGGCTGAAGCGCCTCCCACGAGGTTGGCGAACCCTCGTCCATGGCGCGAACCCTACCCGCAGGGATTGCGCTGCGCACCCTCCAGCACCTAGGCTTGGATCACGGACCCACACGCCTGAGGACGTAATGAGCACGAGCGCTGGTGGAACGGGCAAGGACCCTTCGCCCGCCGCGATCGAGAAGAGCGGGCACCCGTCCGTCAGGCTTCCGTCGACGCTGAGGCATGCCGAGGCCGCCGTGGTCGCGGCGGCCCTTGGCGGCGAGACCGCTCGGCCCGGGCGCCGCCGTAGTTCTCCTCCGGACGTGGAGACCGGCGCCGGCTGGGACGGGCGCACGATCCGAGCGTCTGTGCTGGCAGAGCTCTGCACCGCGCGCGACGCCCAGGTACAGGCGAGAGGCGTGTGCGTGGCTGGTGCGCGGATCGAGGGGGCGCTCGACCTGCAGAGCGCGAAGCTGCGAGTGCCGCTGACCCTCGACGGCTGCCGGATCGAGAAGCGCGTCCTACTCGAAGACGCGGAAGCGCCGGCCATCACGTTCAGGAACTGCTGTCTGGCGGACGGCGTGGCAGCGGGGCGCCTGAGGACGGACGGCTCGCTCACGCTGTCCGGCTCGGTGATCGAAGGCGGGGTGGACGTGTTCGATGCTCACATCGGGGGCGATCTCGACTGCCGCGACATGTGCCTGCGCGGCTCGGGCGATGAGGCCGGATTCGCGGCGATGGGGATCGAGGTGGGCGCCGATGTGGGGCTGCAGGGCTGCACGGTGGACGACACATACGTGAACTTCGATGAGGCGACAGTGGGAAGGTCCGTGTACGCCGACGGCGCGTCGCTGCATCGTGAGACCGGTGAGGCGCTCTCGCTCTACGGCGCGGAGATCCGCGGCGACCTCCAGCTCCCTCCCGGGCCCTCGCCGTGCCAGACCGACCCTCCGGGGGAGATGCGCCGCTTCAGCGCACACGGATCGCTGAACCTGGCGCGCGTCCAGGTCGGGCTCATCGACTGCCGCGGGGCGCGCCTGGACACGGGCGACTCCACCTCCGACTCGGCCGTGCCCGACGCGGTGAACCTGTGGGGCGCCAAGGTCACGCGCGACATCTGGATCCATCCATGGGTCTCCGTGGACGGCGAGCAGAACGTAGTGCGCGCGGAAATCGAGGGCGATCTGAACATCACCGGCGCCGTGATCGAGGGCGACGTGACGCTTTCGGGCGCGCGCTTCTCCACCGGCGGGATCATCGGCAACCGCGCGGAGGTGCGGGGCACGCTGGGCATGACGCTCCTTCAAGACGTGGAGGGCCGCGCCCTCAGGGATGCCGACGGCGAGCTGATGAGATTCGAGGCTTTCCGTGCGTGGCTGGCCGGGTCGCGGCTCGGAGAGGTGCAGGCCCAGGGCGCGCGGCTGGGAGGCCGGGGCGCGACCGCCTTCGACCTGTCGAGCTCGTCCGTCACCGGCTCGATCACGCTGGATGCCTGGCTCGGGGACGACAGCGCCGACGCGCCCATCGTGCAGCGCAGCGAATTCCGCGGCACGGTGAACCTCCACGCCGCGCGGGTGGGAGCCGTTGGGGCACGTGGCACGGACTTCATCACCACCAGCGGCGCTTCCGCGCTCAGCTTGTGGGCGGCGCGCGTGACCGGGGACGTGGATCTCGGGACGCAGCAGGCGCGCGGCTCGCTGATCGGGACGAGCGTCGACGGCAATGTGGAGATGGCACGCGCCCTCATCGAGGGGGACCTGGTGTGCCAGGGCATCTCCGTCCGCGGCATCATCAAGGGCGCGGGTCTGCAGGCGCCCGGGCGCGTGCTGTTCGGGTGCGCAGCGGGAACCGGCGAGGACGGCGCGGCGGAGCTGCTGCGAACGACCATCGAGGGCGGCATCGCGATGACCGGCAGCAGGCTCGGCGAGGTGGATCTGAGCGGCGCCAAGATCGTCCCGCCCACGGACCAGGTCGCGCTGGACCTGTCCGAGGCGGCTATCAGCGGGGATCTGGAGTTCAACCCGCTTGTTGGCTATGGGCCCGACCCCATGTGCTCCGAGGCCCAGGGCAGCGTCGTTCTCTCCGGGGCCACGCTTGACGGCACGATCTACGCCAACGGGGCTCGCCTCATGGGCCAGCCCGATGCGTTGCGCGCCGACGACGCGACGATCAGCGGGGATGTGAGGCTCGGCCGCGCCCTCGTCGGAGGCCTGGTGCTCCAGGACTCACGGGGCTACGCGGTGCGATTTGAGGCCAGCGGCGCCACCTCGTTCTTCAACGCCACCCTGAAGGCTCAGCTCACCTGCAGGGGCGGTCGCTTCTCGAATCCAGGAGGCGACGCGCTCTCCCTCTACGGCACCGAGATCGCGGGGGACGCGCTGCTCGACGAGGTGACGGAACGCTTTCAGGCACCTGAGCGGCTGCCGTACGACGCGCCGGCACTGCGCTTCGAAGCGGAGGGCCGCCTGCAGCTCATGGCGGCCCGGGTGGGCCACAACCTCTCGCTCCGGGGGGCGCGTATCAGCAACTCGCGCGGGGTCTTCAACCCGGCGGACTACAAGGCGATCGACGCCACCGGCCTGAACGTGGTCAGCCACCTCGCGCTCGACCGGCTCGATGCCACGGGCCAGATCGATCTCACGTCGGCAAGCGTCGGCATCCTCAACTGCGCGGATGCGCGGTTGCGTTTTCTCGACGACAACACTCCACCTGACACGCCGGTGTTCGAAGGGCATTACCTGCGGGTGGCCAACGAGTTCACCTGGCAAAGGGTTCAGACGGAGGGCGCGGTCAGCCTCGCCCACGCCAGCGTCGGCTCGCTGCGCGACGACCTTCCGAGCTGGCCGGCGGAGGCGACCGAGCTGCAGGGCTTCGCATATGGCGCCCTGGCGTCGAACCCCGGCTGGAAGGAGCGTGCGGCGTGGCTCGAGCGCCAGCCCGTTCCCGTTCCGCAGCCATATCGCCAGCTCGCCGCCCACTACCACTCGATCGGCGACGACCGCTCGGCGCGCAAGGTCAACATGGAGCGCTTCAACGTGCACCTGCGCCGGCCCGAGCCGGGGCGGAGGCTGGCGCGGGCATGGCGCTGGATGCTTCGCCTCAGCATCGGCCACGGCTATGAGCCGTGGCGCGCCCTGCCGATCCTGCTCGTGGTGGTGGGGATCGTCTGGGGAACCACCGCGCTGGCGGCGCGGAAGGGGAACATGGTGCCCACCAAGCCCGGGGTGTCCACCAGGGTCGCCGCGAATGACTGCGCGCGCAGGGACTACCCGTGCCTCCAGCCTCTCCTGTACGCCGCCGACGTCGTGGTCCCCGTCCTCGACTTCGGGCAGAAGGCCTCGTGGCGCCAGGCCGGCGGGCTGGGCTACAGGCTCGTATCACCGTTTGGCACGTTCCTCGGCTGGTTCCTCACCACGCTCGTGATCGCGGGCTTCACCGGCGTGGTCCGGCGCGAGTGATCACTCGAGCGGAAGTTCGCGTTCGCTTTCGTGAGGCGCGGGTACCGCTGAAGCGATGACGGACAATCCCGCACCCGCCACTTCCACGACACCGGCCACGCCGCCCACGCGCACCAGCCGAGCGCCCACCCGCACGAGCCGCGCCTGGACGGGTGTGGTGGCCGGGACCGTGGTTGCGCTCCTCCTTCTGATCTTCATCCTGGAGAACACGCAGAGCGTGAAGGTGAGCTTCCTGGGGGCGACCGGGCACGTGAGCCTCGGCGTGGCGCTGCTGCTCAGTGCCGTGGGAGGCGCGTTGATCGTCGGGCTCGTGGGTGCCGCGCGCATGACTCAGCTGCGGCTGCGGGCGCGCCGTGCCGAGCGCGCCGCCGGCCGGCACGAATCACCTCCGCCGGCTGGGCCATAATCGCCGGATGGCGTATGACGAGGATCTGGCGAACCGCATTCGCGAGCTCCTCGCAGACGAGCGCGCCGTCACCGAGAAGAAGATGTTCGGCGGGCTCGCCTTCCTCATCAACGGCAACATGGCGGTGAGCGCGAGCGGCCAGGGCGGTCTGCTTCTGCGCGTGGATCCGGACCACACGGACAAGCTCACCGAGAGGCCGCACGCCGAGCCGTTCGTGATGCGCGGCCGGGCAATGCGGGGATGGCTGCGCGTGGCGCCCGAGGGCCTGAAGACCAAGCGGCAGCTCCAGCCGTGGGTGGCCCGCGGCGTGGCCTACGCCCGCTCGCTTTCACCCAAGAGGTAGCCGGCGTCAGGGGTGGGCGGGACGCACCCGCCGCGGCTTGCGCTCGCGCCGCTCCGGCGCGCCCTCGGCCGACAGCGACGGCAGCCGGCGCAGCCGCCGCGGCATGTACCAGTTCCTATCGCCCACGAGCTTCATCGTCGCGGGCAGCAGCACGGCGCGCACGATCGTCGCGTCGATGAGCACGGCGGCGGCGAGGCCCACGCCCATCTGCTTCATGTCGAGCGAGCGAAGCGTGCCGAAGATCGCGAACACGGCCACCATCACGATCGCCGCGCTCGTCACCGTGCCGGCGGTCCGCCGGATCCCGGTGGACACCGCCTCCTCGGTGCTCAGGCCGCGATCTCGCAGCTCCTTGATCCGGCTGAGGATGAACACGTGGTAGTCCATCGACAGGCCGAACAGCACGACGAACAGGAACAGCGGGAGCCAGGACGTGATGGCGCCGTTCGACCTGAAGCCGAGGATGCCCTGCGCCCAGCTGTGCTGGAAGACGAGCACCAGGATCCCGTAGGCCGCGCCCACCGACAGCAGATTGAGCGCGATCGACCAGACCGGGATCACGATCGAGCGGAAGGTCATCAGGAGCAGCATGAACGCGAGCCCGAGCACGAACGCGAACACGAGCGGCATCCGCGCCTTCATCTGGTCGTTGAAGTCCTTGGTGCCCGCGGTCTCGCCGGTCACCGCCACCGACACGCCGGGCAGCGTCTTCGCCACTGGCGGGATCACGTCATTTCGCAGCGCGTTGAGGGCGCCGAGCGAAGCCTTGTCGTCGCCGTTGCCGGCGATCGAGAAGTCCACGCGCGCCACCGTCCTGTCGGGGCTCACGTTCACGTGGAAGGGCGGGAAGAGCACGCCCGTCCCACGCGCGCGCCGCTGGAAGTCCCTGAACGCGCGCTGATACTGGCGCGTGGTCACGTTGTCGGCCTTCACCACCATCACCGCCGGCGTCTGCGAGCCGGGAAATGCCTTCTGCACGTCTTTGTACGTGGAGACGATCGAGACGCTCTTCGGCAGGTCGGTGAAGCTCGGCAGCTTCGTGTGGAGGGTGAGCACCGGCACGCTCAGCGCGAGCAGCAGGCCGCCTGACAGCATCACGGACACCACGGGCCTGCGCAGCACGCGGTCGAGGATGAAGCCCCACGCGCGCGACTCGCCCGCGGCATGCTCGCGCCGCCCGATGAGCGGCACGCGGCCCCTGTCCACCCGATCGCCAAGCTTCGACAGAAGTGCCGCCAGCACGGTCACGGAGCCGATCACCGCGCACAGCACGACGATCATGTTGCCGATCGCGACCGAGGTGAAGATCGCGTTGCCGGCGAGCAGCATCCCGGCCATGGCCACGAACACCGTCGCGCCGGACACGAGCACCGCCTGGCCAGAGGTGGCGGCGGTGTGCAGCAGCGCCTCCCTGGCGGTCCGGCCCCGCTGGCGCTCCTCGCGTTCGCGACGGAGGTAGAAGAGCGAGTAGTCCACGCCAACCGCCATGCCGATCAGCAGGATGATCGACTGCGTGGTGTCGAACGTGCCGGGCACGAGGTGCGTGAAGAGCGCGTAGAAGCCGGTGGCCGCGAGCACGGCGGAGAACGCCAGCAGCACCGGGAGGCCGGCCGCCACCACCGAGCCGAACGCGAACAGCAGGATGATCAGCGTGAGCGGCAGGGTGAGGCGTTCGGCGTTCTTGAAGTCCTGGCCGATCGTCTGGTCGATCACGTGCCGGGCGCTCGCCTCGCCGAACTCCTCGATGCGCATGCCCGGGTGGGCCTTCTGGACGGACGCCACCGCGTCGAGCATCGGCTGGACCTTGTCCTTGGCCTTGTCAGCATCGCCCCTCACGTCGAACTGCACCAGCACCGAGTGCCGGTCGGGGGAGATCTGGCCGGCGTTCACCAGCGGGCTCTGGATGTTCACCACGTTGGGTAGGTCCGCGGCGGCGAGACGCTGCACCACGGCCGCCACCGCCGCGCGGAACCGCGGGCTCGCCGTGGTCTCGCGCGCGCTCTGCACGAGCACGCTCTCGGTGGCGGGCGCCTTGAAGCCCGCCTGCTCGAGCATTCGCTGCGCCCGTGCGGCCTGGCCTGACGCGGTCTGCGAATCCGCCACGTCCCTGTGTCCCACCATGTTGCCAATCGCGAGTGCGAACAGGGCGATCAGCAGCCAGCCGAAGAAGGCCTTTGCCCAATGGTCCGCACTCCAGCGGCCGGCGCGTGCGGCGAGGTTGCGAGAGTCCATGTCCGGACCTCCGGTCGATCGCTTGGTCTCGCGCGTGCGATCGTCGCGCCCGGGTAGCCTCGCGACATCCGCATTAGCCCGCAGGCTTGAACGGATTCACCCGGACATGACCACCACCCGCTTCGACTTTCGCTTCGACCCCCGCTACGAGAGGGCCGCCCGGCCATTCGGAGTGACGCCGGAGCGTGCCTGGGTGGAGGTGCGAGATGGCGAGCTCGTGGCGCGCTACGGGCCGTGGCGGGTGCGGACGCCGCTCGGAAACGTGACCGGCGCCGAGGTCACCGGTCCGTACGCGTTTTTGAAGACGGCGGGGCCGGCGCGCCTCGCGATCACCGATCGCGGGCTCACCTTTGCGAGCAACGGCGAGCGCGGTGTGCGCATCGACTTCGCCTCGCCGGTGACCGGGATCGACCCCCTCGGGCTGATCCACCACCCGGAGCTGACCGTGACGGTGGCTGACGTGGAGAAGCTGGCCGCGATGCTTCGAGGTGGCGCGTGAACGTGCCGAGGCTGCTCGCGGGCGCGCTGGCGCTGAACCGCACCGCCTTCGGCCTGAACTACCTGGCGCGTCCTGAGGAGGCACGCAAGAGCTGGATCGGCCGGGCGGCGCGGAAGCCGGGAACGCAGGTGATCGTGCGGTCGCAGGGGATCCGCGACGTCACGCTCGGCGGCGGCGCGCTGCGGGCACTGGCGCGCGGCGAGTCCCGCGAACTGGGCGTGTGGGTCGCCGGCCAGGCGATTTGCGACCTCACGGATCTGCTCGCCACGTGGAACGCCCGCGACTCGCTCCCCCGGCGCCAGTCGCGGCTGGCGATGGCGGTGGCGGGCGTATCCACTCTGGTGGGCGGCGCGGCGGCCGCCGGCCTGCGGCCACGAGGCTCGTCCGGCTGACCCTGGCGCCCGCGGGGCCGGGCTTTACGACGGCAGGAGGTGTCAGAGCCGGGAGCCGTCCCAACTAGCTGTTGTCTCGCAACAGATAGATGGGATGGCGGCCGCGTCACCGGCGACGGCGACCGGAGGTTCCCGCAACGTGCGGGAACAGTCCCCTATGACCCATGACCCATGACCCATGACCTCGCTCTGCCGTCCACTCCCGACCCTAAGATCGCCTTCCGATGCCGCCCAGCCCGGCCGTACACCTTCACGTCCACTCCGAGTACTCGCTGCTCGACGGCGCCTGCAAGATCCAGGGCCTGGTGGATCGTGCCGCGGGGTTCGGGCAGCCGGCGCTCGGCCTCACCGACCACGGGGTGATGAACGGCTCGATCGAGCTCTACAAGGCCTGCAAGAAGGCGGGGATCAAGCCGATCCTGGGCCTCGAGGCCTACCTGGTGGACGACGTTCGGAGCGAGGCCGTGCGCTACGAGCGCAACCACCTCACCCTGCTCGCCTCGACGGATGAGGGCTTCCGCAACCTCACCAAGCTCAGCTCCGCCGGCTTCCTCGAGGGCTACCGGCGCGGCAAGGCCAACGTCGACCTCGACATCCTGTCGCGCTACTCGAAGGACGTGATCGTCCTCACGGGCTGCCTGCAGTCGCGCTTCTGCCGGCGCATCGTGGAGGACAACTCGGTCGAGGCTCGCTCCCACGTGGATGACCTGCTCCAGATCTTCACGCCCGAGAACGTCTACTTCGAGGTGCAGGTGAACGGCATCTCCGACCAGGACAAGGCGAACGAGGGGATCGTCCGGGTTGCGCAGGAGGTGGGCCGGCCCTTGGTGGGCACCGCCGATGTCCACTACCTGCGCCGCGAGGACTACGGCCACCACGCGGCACTGCTGTGCGTGCAGACCAAGTCCACGCTGCGCGAGCCGAAGCTGAGCTTCGACACCAACGAGTTCTACTTGAAGGACAACCAGGAGATGGCCGATGCGTTCGCGCCGTTCCCTGGTGCGGTCGAGACCTCGCTCGAGATCGCGGAGCGCTGCGAGGTGGAGATCGAGCTGGGCAAGATGCTCATCCCGCGCTACCCCACGCCGAACGGCCAGGCGGAGGGCGAGTACCTGCGCGAGCTGGCGATGCAGGGGCTGCGCGAGCGCTATGGCGATCCTCCTCCGGCCGAGGCCATCGAGCGGCTCGACATGGAGCTCGCCGTGATCGACCGCATGGGCTTCTCGGGCTACTTCCTGATCGTGTGGGACTTCGTCAAGTTCGCGAAGGACAACGGCATCGCCGTCGGCCCGGGCCGTGGCTCGGCGGCCGGCTCGATCGTCTCGTACTCGCTGCGGATCACGGACGTCGATCCGCTGCGCTACGACCTTCTGTTCGAGCGCTTCCTCAACGCCGAGCGCGTGTCGATGCCGGATATCGACATCGACTTCTCGGTGAAGGGGCGCGACCGCGTGATGCGCTACGTGGCGGACAAGTACGGCCAGGACTCCGTCGCGCAGATCGTCACCTTCGGCCGCATGTTCCCGCGCGCGGCCACGCGCGACGCCGCGCGGGTCCTGGGGCATGACTACGGCGCCGGCGACCGGCTCGCCAAGCTGATCCCGGACCCGATCATGGGGCGCCCGCCCTCGTTCGCGGACTGCCTCAAGCCGGGGGAAGAGCTCGCGCGCGCTTATGCGGAGGACCCGGTGGCCAAGGAGATCGTGGACCTCGCGCAGGGGCTCGAGGGCACGGTGCGCAACTCGTCGATCCACGCCGCTGCGGTGGTGATCGCGGACCGGCCGCTCACGGATGTCGTGCCGCTGCAGCTCGCCGAGGATCGCGGCGTGGTGGACGAGGATGGGGGGCGGGCGTACCGCACGGTCACGCAGTACTCGATGAAGCCGATCGAGGAGATCGGCCTGCTCAAGATGGACTTCCTCGGGCTGCGCAACCTCGACGTGATCGAGTCAGCGCTCGACATCATCGAGCGCTCAGACGGCGAGCGCCCGGACATGTCGGCCCTCCCGCTCGACGACGCAAAGACGTACGAGATGCTCGCGCGGGGGGACGCGATCGGGGTGTTCCAGTTCGAGTCCGACGGCATGCGCGAGGCGCTCCGCAAGGTGCGCCCCACCGAGTTCGAGGATCTTGTCGCGCTCAACGCGCTCTACCGCCCGGGCGCGATGCGCTTCATCGACACCTATGCGCGCAACAAGCGCAACCCGGACGCGATCACCTACATCGACGACCGTCTGCGCCCGATCACGGAGTCCACCTACTCGGTGATCCTCTACCAGGAGCAGTCGATGCAGATCGCGAAGTCGATCGCCGGCTTCAGCGGCCCGCAGGCGGACGACCTGCGCAAGGCGATCGGCAAGAAGGACCGCGCGAAGATGGCCTCGATGAAGGAGGCGTTCTTCGAGGGCGCCCGGGCCACCGGCACGAGCGAGAACGTGATCCAGGAGCTCTGGTCGGTCAACGAGGCTGCGGCCGACTACTCGTTCAACAAGTCGCACGCCGCCTGTTACGGCCTGATCTCGTACCGCACCGCCTGGCTCAAGGCGAACTATCCCGCGGAGTACATGGCGGCGCTGATCTCGTCGGTCATGTCCACGAAGGACAAGGTGCCGTTCTTCGTCTCGCGCTGCGAGGAGATGGGGATCGAGGTGCTGCCGCCGGACGTGAACGAGTCGGGGCACGACTTCGTGGTCGTCGAGGGCAATATCCGCTTCGGCCTCGACGCGGTGAAGAACGTCGGCGCCGCGGCGGTGGACGCCATCATCGAGGCGCGCGAGAAGGGCGGCCCCTTCCGCTCGATCTGGGACTTCTGCGAGCGCGTTGACTGCCGCGCGGTGAACAGGAAGGCGATCGAGTCGCTGATCAAGTGCGGCGCGCTCGACTCCACCGGCGCGACGCGACGCGGAATGCTCGAGATCCTGGGCGATGCGCAGGGCTCGGGCCAGAAAGCACAGCAGGACGCGCTTCTGGGGCAGGGATCGATCTTCGATCTGGACGAGCCGGCTGTTGGCGCGCCGGTATCTCCGTTCGGCGGCGCGCACCACAGGCCGGTGCCGATGCTGGAGGACGACCGCACCGAGCGCGGGGCGATGGAGAAGGAGACGCTCGGGCTGTTCCTGTCGAGCCACCCGCTCAAGGAGGTGCGGGCCGCGCTGAGGCGGCGCGTGGAGTGCTCGATCGCCGAGCTCGAGAAGAAGAAGGACGGCGAGTGGGTCACCGTCGGCGGCACGATCACCGAGTCGAAGAAGATCCGCACGAAGAAGGGCGACCCGATGATGTTCGCCACGCTCGACGACCTCGAGGGCTCCGTGGAGATGCTGGTGTTCAACTCCGCCTATGCGGACAACGCGGACAAGATCGACGGCGACCGCGTGCTGATCGTCCGCGGCCGTGTGGACCACAAGGAGCAGGGGGAGACCAAGCTCGTCGTGCAGGACGTGGAGGTGTTCGAGCCGTCGCACGAGGAGGTGGAGGACGCCAAGAGAGAAGCGGCGACTATGGCGGCCGCGCCGCCCAAGCGGCTGACGCTGCACGTCCCCGCCGGCGTGTCCGAGCACTTCCTCGACGAGCTCCGCGACGTGGTGCACCACAACCGTGGCGACCATGAGCTGCTGCTCTGCATAGGCGAGCGCTCGCTGCTGCTCGGGGCGGAGTACA
The DNA here is from genome assembly GCA_036378175.1 of Thermoleophilaceae bacterium. Classification (GTDB taxonomy): domain Bacteria; phylum Actinomycetota; class Thermoleophilia; order Solirubrobacterales; family Thermoleophilaceae; genus JAICJR01. The sequence continues at coordinate 78,220 of DASUWY010000007.1, read as the reverse complement.
AGGTGTCGGCCACGAGCGACTGCCGTGCTGAGCTGGCGGCGCTCACGGGCGTGCGGATAGCGGCCTAGCCGCCTCCGGCGTTAAGCCACCGCGGCTACACTGATTCAGTGCCTGGGGCTACCAGTCAGAGCGCATCCGCACATGAGTGCAGGCAGTGCTGCGCCTTCTGCGATCGGCTCGTTCACCCGACGGGATGCATCGAGTCGCGCTGCCCCTACCTCTACCTCTTCGATGACGAACGCACCGGCCGCCGCTTCATGGGCTGCATGAACAAGGTGTTCCGCGGCGAGATCGACGTGGCGGTGTTCGAGGAGGCCGAACGCACCCGTCACGGCTTCGGCGGAGTGAAGATGACGGGGCAGCCGATCTCACGCTGCAAGTACAGCGTGGAGAAGGCCTACGACGGCCACGGCGACGCGTTCGATTGCATCAACCCGCAGTTCTTTGCAGAGCCGGACGAGGACGCGTTCGACTCACGCTTCGATTTGCGCGACCGGCTGTAGAGCGCGCTGCGATCAGTCCGGCTGGCCCTTTGGCGCAGCGTGGTCGGGTCCGCGCAATAAGCGGCGGACGACGCGACGTGGTTGATCTAAACGCTGATTATCAGCGTCTGGATCGACCACGTCCGTCAATCAGCGAAAGCGCGTACGCCTTCGGGAGCAGCGGGTCCATCACGCGCAGCTGCAGCCCGGTGGGGGAGTAGCGGCTCGATGGGGATCCGCGGCGGAGAGCTACGGCATCTCCTAGGGCCCGGCTGAGGATCCTGATGTGGTGCTCACCACGGACCAGGAGACGTTCGCGGGCCCGGGGCGCGGAAGCGTGTCTCCCGCACAAAGGACGCGGGCGCCGCTAGCGCGAGCGCCGGCGCGGCAGCCTGATCCGGTGGCGGCGCGCCTCGCGGCGCGTGGCCTCACGGAGACGGCGGTACTCGTTGCACGTCATTCCCGGCGGGATGTCGCACTCAACGTAGATGGTCCGCGGGTTCATGAGCTCAGGCTACGCCCGCCCCGGGACGGACTCCACAGGGCCAGCACCCCAAGCGGGGTTCGGTGTTCCCGACATCGCGAGGAGAGGCGTGCACGGCCCTCTCGTACTTCCAGTTCCGCGCCACCAACCGCTGGATCCACGGGGCGCATACGCGCACCACCATCAGGAACTTCTACGCCGCCGGTCAGGAGGACGTGTCGCGCGGCGAGTCGTTCGTGGTCGACGCGGGCGAGCCGTCGATCCTGGTGGGGCGGGACACCGCCGCCAGCCCGGCCGAGTACCTGCTCCACGCGCTCGCCGCCTGCATGACGAGCGCGATCGTCTACGTGGCGGCTGCGCGCGGCATCCAGCTCACCGAGGTGGAGTGCCGCGCCGAGGGCGACCTCGACGTGCGCGGCATGTTCGCGATCTCGCGGACGAGTGCCGCAGCGGCTTCGAGCTGATCCGGCTGGTGGTGAAGCTGCGGGGCCGGTCGAACCCGGACGCACTTCGCGCGCTGGTGGAACGAGCGAAGGAGCGCTCGCCGGTCTACGACGTGGTCTCGAACGGCGCGCCGGTGGCGCTGGCTGTCGCCGCCGCGGGCGCCGGCTGAGGCTCCTGGCGCTCCTCCTCGGCTCGCCGCGCCATCCACTCCGAGCCGGGATGGTCGGTGAGGCCGTGGGCGATGATCGAGGTGAGCACCGCGAGCGCCGCGATGTCGAAGATCCTGCGGCCGTCCTCGATGTTCCTGCCGAGCACGAGCAGCGAGAACGCCATGGTGGCCACACCCTTCGGCCCGAACCACCCCATGAACGCCTTCGCGCTCGTGCTGAGGCGCGTGCCCACGAGCGACACGAAGATCGATATCGGCCTGATCAGCAGGAGGGTGACCGCCACGATCGCCACCGCGGCCCAGCCGTCGTTGAAGAGGTCTGAGAAGGTGACGAGCGACCCGAAGATCACGAAGATCCCGAGCTTCACGATCTCGATCAGCTCCTCGGACCTCGTCTCGAAGCACTCGCGCACATCCGCCCGCGCGATCCCCAGCACGATGGCGGTGACGAAAACCGCGATGAAGCCGTTGCCGTGAGGAGTCGCCACCGTGATCCCGTAGCTGCCGAAAGCGACGCCGAGCGCGTATAGCGACTTCTGCCGCGGGCTGATCTCGTGGCCGAGCGCCCGCGCCCGCGGCAGGAGGTAAGCAGCGGCGAGGCCGACCACCAGGCCGGTGACGAGGCCGATCCCCACGTCCTCGAGCACGAACCGCCACCAGACGAAGTTCGTGTCGGTGGGGTCGAGCGCGGCCGCGAACGCGAGCACGGCCGGTAGCGCGAGGCCGTCGTTGAGCCCGGACTCGAGATTGAGCGAGTGCCGGATCACGCGCGGCACGCGCGGGTTGGTGACCACCGAAGACGAGAGCACCGGGTCCGTGGGGGACAGCAGCGCCCCGAGCAGGAACGCCTCGGTCCACGAGAGGCTCGTGACGAGCGCGGCGAAGGCCGCCACCATCACGCACGTGAGCGGCATGGCGATGGCGAGCGCTCGGAACGGCGGGCGCCAGGCGCGCTGGAGCATCTCGGCCTCCACCTCGAGCCCGTCGCGGAACAGGATCACGATCAGCGCCACGGTGGCCACGCCGTTCACGAAGCCCGACAGCGGGTCGAACTCGAGCACGCCGGCGCCGCCGTGGCCGAGCACGAAGCCGGCGATCACGAAGACCGCGGTGAGCGACAGGAAGCTGCGGTGGGCGAGCCCGGCCAGCAGCGCGCCGAGCACGAGCAGGCCGCCCAGCACGAGGGCGGCGGTGTCGAAGGATGTGGTGCCGAGAACGGGCATGGCGAAAGGTGTCGCCGACCAGTCTTCCCGGCACGCCCTCCGGGGGAGGCTACTTGCTCGCGCGGGCGGCTCTGCGCCTGCGGCGCGCCAGGCCCTTCTTGCGCAGGTCGCGCATCTTCGCGATGTCAGCGGCGCCCGGGTCGCGCCCCTCAACGCCCGGTCCCTCGAAAAAGGCGGGTAGAGCGTCGAAGCGAGGCTCGGAGAGGAATGCCGAGCAGCCCTTGTCGCCGAGCTCGCCGTCGCCGGGCGGAGCGTGGCGGTCGCGGTTCGAGCCGAGCGGCGCCTGCGAGTCGTTCACGTGGATGCAGCCGAGCCGCTCGAGGCCGAGCTCGCTCACGCAGTCGTCGATCACCTCTTCAAGCCCGGCGTCGTCGCGGATGTCGAAGCCGCTCGCGAGCATGTGGCACGAGTCGAGGCAGATGCCGATCCGCTCGTCGCCGCCCGCCCGGCCGACGATGTCGTACAGCTCCGCAAAAGAGCGCCCGATCGTGCCGCCGGCGCCGGCCGTGTTCTCGAGCAGCAGCCTGCAGCTCTCCGACTCCGCCAGCGCCTCGCGCACCATCTCCGCCACCCGCCCGAGCGCCTCGTCGAGCGGGTCCTTCAGCCGCGACCCGGGATGCACCACCACGCCGTCGGCGCCGATGGCGTCGCCCATCCGCAGGGAGTGGGTGAGGGAGGCGAGCGACTTCGCGCGCATCTCCCTGTCCTTCGTCGCGCAGTTGATGAGGTACACGGCGTGGATCACCACCGACTTGATCGAGCCGTTCTCCATGAGCTCGCGGAAGGCCGCGATGTCGTTCGGCTTCCACTGCGTGGGCCGCCACATGCGGGGCGACTGGTTGAACACCTGGATCGCCTCGCAGCCGCGCTCCACCCCGCGTTCGTGGGCGTTCACCAGGCCGCCGGCCGTGGACACATGAGCGCCGATTAGCATCCTGTGGGGTCGATGTCCGATTCCATGAGAGTGAGATTCGCACCGTCGCCAACCGGCGCCCTGCATGTGGGCGGCGCGAGGGCGGCACTGTACAACTGGCTCCTCGCGCGCGGGAACGGGGGCACGTTCGTGCTGCGCATCGAGGACACCGATCGCGAGCGCTCCACCCCCGAGAACATCGAGCAGATCCTCGACGCCCTGCGCTGGCTCGAGCTCGAATGGGACGAGGGGCCCCACTTCCAGTCGGAGCGGGTGCAGCGGCACAAGGACGAGATCGCGCGGCTGGTGGACGAGGGGCATGCCTACTTCGACGAGGGCGCCGTGCGGCTGCGGGTGCCGGACGAGGGCGAGACGGTGGTGCCCGACCTCATCCGCGGCGAGATCACGTTCCAGCACAAGGACATCGCCGACTTCGTGATCGCCCGCTCGGATGGCAGCCCGCTCTACAACCTCGCCGTCGCGGTGGATGACCACGACATGGGCATCACGCACGTGATCCGCGGCGAGGACCACATCTCCAACACGCCGCGCCAGATGATGGTGCTGAAGGCGCTCGGCGCGACGACGCCGGTGTACGCGCACCTGCCGCTCCTCCACGGGCCCGATGGCAAGAAGCTCTCCAAGCGCCACGGCGCGGCCAGCGTGCAGGAGCTGCGCGACATCGGCTACCTCCCCGCCGCCGTACGCAACTACCTGGCGCTGCTCGGCTGGGGCTACGACGAGAGCACCACCTTCTTCACCACCGACGAGCTGATCAAGCTCTTCTCGCTCGACCGCGTGTCGAAGAACCCGGCCGTGTTCGACGAGCAGAAGCTGCGCTGGATGAACGGCCGCTACCTGCGCGAGCTGCCTCTCGAGGAGCTGCACGGGCTGCTGGAGGAGCGCCTCGGCCGCCAGGTGCCGGTGGATGCGGTGGAGATCGCCCAGGAGAAGATGCAGACCCTGGACGATTTCTGGACGCTTGCAGGCTTTCTTGTGGAACGCCGGCCCACCGACGAGAAGGCGTGGAACAAGGTGATGCAGAACGGGGCAGCCGAGCGGCTGGCGAAGGCGCGCGCGGCTCTCGAGCACACCGAGCCATTCACCGCGGAGTCAGTAGAGGCGGCGCTGCGCCGCGTGGTGGACGAGACAGGCGCGAAGCCGAAGGACGTGTTCCAGCCCCTGAGGGTCGCAATCAGCGGCTCGACGGTGTCGCCGGGGATCTTCGAGTCGGTCGCCGTGCTTGGCCGGGAGGAGACGCTCTCGAGGGTCGACGAGGCCCTACGCACCCTTAACGGACGCAATTAGCGCCGGAATCCCCCAAAAAAGCTAGGCAAGGCTCCTCAACCTTTCGTCCACCCGTGCCGATTACGCCAGTGTGCAGGGCGCGGAAACGTTCCGAGCGCCCGCATATGGGAGATAAAGACCTTGGAAGCAGCAATGAACCACAGCGCACGGACGCCGGACCAACAGCAGCAGGCTGCCCGCGGGCCCCAGGCAGAGGGCCACGGCCGCAGGCTGACCGCCGCGTTCGAGGCCCTCGAGGCCTTCCCGGCTCTCGTCGAATCGCGCAACCGTCTTCTGCGCCTGGCGCGCGAGGAGCGCGGCTCGGTGGGCGACATGGTCGCCGCCGTGGAATCCGACGTGGCGCTCGTGATCGCGGTGCTGCGCATCGCCAACTCCGCGCCCTCGCCGAAGAAGGGCAAGATCACGAGCATCCCGAAGGCGATCGAGCTGCTGCGCCCGTCGGGCGTCGAGGCGCTCGCCTCCCGCGCGCAGGTGTTCGACTTCTTCGAGCGCACGCCGGGCTGGGACGCCCAGCCGGAGCGCTTCCGCCTTCACGCCGTGGCCACGCAGCGCGCCGCCGAGCGGCTCGCGCGCGAGATCGGCTACGACGACCGCGACGAGCTGCTCGTCTCGGCCCTGCTTCACGACATCGGACAGCTCGTCCTGATCCACGCCTACCCGGGCTATCCGGGCCAGGTGCACGGCGAGGCACGCACTCCGGAGGAGCGCGTGCATCGCGAGCGCCGTGAGCTCGGCGTGGACCACGGGCTGGTTGGCGGCGTGCTCGCTCGCCGCTGGGGCCTGCCGAACCGCCTCGCGGCCGCGATCGAGCGTCACCACTCAGCCGAGGCTGAGGGCGAGTCCGCGATCATCCGGCTCGCCGACATGCTTGCGCACTACGGCCACGGCCAGCCCGTGGATCCGGCGCAGATGCTCAAGGTCAGCCGCACGCTCGGCCTCGGCCCGGAGCAGCTTCGCTCGGTGATGTTCGAGCTGCCGTACGCCGGCACCACGCAGCGCCGCAACGTGGAGCCCTGCCCGCTGTCGGCCCGCGAGGTGGACGTGCTCAAGCGGCTCGCCGAGGGCAAGGTCTACAAGCAGATCGCGCTCGAGCTCAACCTCTCCACGAGCACGGTGCGCACGCACCTGCACAACACGTACACGAAGCTCGGCGCGGTGGACCGCGCACAGGCCGTGCTGGTGGCCACCGAGCGCGGCTGGATCTAGGCCCTAGCTTCCGTTCCGGCTGGCCGGTACGCGCACGGTCACAACGGTCCCGCGCCCGCCGCTGTCGATCGTCAGCGAGCCGTCGATCATCTCCGCGCGCTCGCGCATGCTCGACAGGCCGATGTGGCCGGCGGAGTCGTTCGCGAGCGGCCACACGTCGCCGAAGCCCTTGCCGTCGTCCACCACTCGCAGCCGGATCTCGCCATCCGAGCCGCTGAGTGACACCGTCACGTGCTCGGCGTCGGCGTGGCGTCCTGCGTTCGTCACCGCCTCCTGGGCGATCTGGAAGAGGGGCCCGCTCACCTCGGGAGCAAGCGACACCGGGTCGAGCTCGAGCCTCACGTCGAGTCCGTAGCGGCGCTGCCACACCGGGACGCAGTCGGTGATCGCGGTCTCGAAGGAGAGCTCGCGGAAGGCGGACGGGCCGAGGTCCACGATCTCGTCGCGAAGCGCCTGGATGTTGCGCTCGGTGATGGACCGCGCCTCCTCGAGCATGCTCTTCGCGGCCTGCTTGTCGCCGCGCTCGGCCGCGTTCGCCACCGCGGAGAGGATCATGTCGAGGCTCACGAGCTCCTGCACGGGACCGTCGTGGATCGACTCGGCCACGCGCCGCCGGATCTCCGCCTCGGTCTCGATCATGCGGCGGGACACCTGGCGGGCGCGCAGCCGCCCGGTGGTCTCGGCGAGCCGGATGTTGCCGGCGGTGAGCGCGGTGGCCACCGCGCAGACCACGAAGAGCGACTCGTAGAACGCGAGCGTGTTGCCCTGCACCGGCGTGCCGTTGCGGGTGGACGCGATCACCACCAGCACGCCGGAGCCAACCAGGGCCATCACGACTCCTCGGCCCTGGCCCTGGAACTGTGCGTGCGCGGCGATGAAGAAGAGGGCGAGGAAGCACACGGCGCCGTAGGTCTGCGGCGTGACCAGCTCCGCGATGGCGAGGACGGCGAGGTCACCGGCGGCCACCAGCGGGCTGAGCGCCAGGTCGGGCCGGCGCTGCGCCAGCAGCAGGTTCCCGAATGCCCACGGCAGGCCGACGGCGGCGACCACGATGGTGAGGTGGCCGTGGAACGGGGTGCCCGTGGCCACGAGCGCCACGAGCGCCGCGACGGTGAGGAGCAGCCGCAGCGCGGCGAACTTGAGGACCGGTTCCGGCGACTCGATCGGCGGCCGGCCGAGGGCCATCATGGGGTGCGCCGATCCCTGGCGGCCGCTGTCATGGCCATAACCTAGAGTGGTCCAGCCGTGCTCGCCATCACTTCAAAGTCGCCCTACGCGGTCAGCGCGCTCGTGGAGCTTGCCCGCACCGGCGGCGCCGCGCCCGTTCCCATCGGCGAGATCGCCAAGCGGCGCAACATCCCGGTGCAGTTCCTCGAATCGCTGTTCGCCACGCTGCGGCGTGCCGGCATCCTGCAGAGCCAGCGAGGCGTGCGCGGCGGCTACACCTTCGCGCGCCCGCCCGCGGAGGTAACGGTGCTCGAGGTGGTGGAGCTGCTCGAGGGCGAGCTCGGCGCGGACACTCCGCAGGCCGGCCCGATCTGGGACGAGGCCGTGGAGGCGGTGAAGGCAGTGCTCGGCGGCGCAACGGTCGCCGACCTCGCGGAGCGCGAGGCGCGCGCGGCCGGCGCAGCGATGTACTACATCTGAGCGCGCCAGGCTCGTGGAAGAGCGGATGAAGTAGCTGCTTCCTGGGTACTACAGCGCCGCGCGATTGCATCGGTGCTCTTCGCGCACGACCTGTGGAGTGACTACATGATTCTGTTGGGCGCTGTTCTTGCGATTCTCGGGTTCATCTTCGGGATCTACATCCTGTGGATCATCGGGCTGATCCTGCTCGTCGTGGGGCTCGTTATGTGGTTCGTTCCGATCGGTGGAACGACCCGCAGGTATTACTGACGGGTCTGTGGCTTTCGCCGCCATCCGTGCGACTTCGTACGGATGGCAGCGCTGCCGCGCTTCCTTACGTTCGACGTAAGCCCAGGCCTTCGGGACCTGGTACGCGTGCCGAAAGGAGCGCTGGCATGGCACAGACCCAGGCACAGCGGAGCGCAGCCGCCAAGAAGGCGGCCGCCACTCGCCGCCGCAACGCCGCCGCCAAGAGGGCGACGGCAGCGCGCCGCGGACCGGTGGAGCATCCGACGCCCGTCGAGAGAACGACGGAGCTGTCCGAGCACGTGCTCGACTCCATCAGGCGCGGTGAGCGCGAGGCTCTCGAGGCGGTCCGGAAGTTCATGGAGACGGTGGACCGCACTCTTCCCGCGCGTCCCGCCGAGAGCGGGCCGTCGCGGCGGCAGGAGCTCGTCGACTCCGCGCTCGAGATGGCGGAGCGGCTCGTGAAGGCGCAGTACGACTTCCTCACGGGCGTGGTGCACAGCGCCGGCAAGTCGCTTCGCGCATCCGACGACAAGACGAAGTGACGCGACGGTGGCGGCGCGCGGCCGAGGCCGGGCGCCGCCGCCCAAGCGCATCGGGAAGGGGCGCGGCGGCTCCGGGTAGAAGAATGCGCCGGTATGTCCGACCCGCCGCTCATGTCGCTCGACCACGAGGAGCTCGTGATCCGTCGTGGCCGGCGCAGCGGCGTGTACACGATCGTGGCGGTGCACTCCACCACGCTCGGGCCGGCGCTCGGCGGCTGCCGGATGTGGCGCTACGAGTCGAGCGCCGACGGTGCGCGTGACGCGCTGCGCCTGTCCCGCGCGATGACGTTCAAGTCCGCGGCCTGCGGGCTCAACGTGGGCGGGGGCAAGGGCGTGATCTGCCTGGAGCCGGGGCGGGCGCCGAAGGGCGAGGCGCGGCGTGACGTGCTGCTCGACTTCGCGGACACGGTGAACGTGCTCGAGGGCAACTACATCACCGCGGAGGACGTGGGCACGGGCTCGAAGGACATGGCGGTGATCGCCGAGGTGACCAAGTACGTGACCGGGCTCGACCGCCGGCGCGGCGGAAGCGGCGATCCGAGCCCTTACACCGCACTGGGCGTGGAGGCAGCGATGCGCGCGTGCTGCGAGAAGGTGTTCGGAACCGCGGACCTCGAAGGGCGCACGGTGGCGGTGGTGGGGGCGGGGCGCGTGGGCTCGCAGCTCGTCAAGCGGCTCGGCAAGGCGGGCGCGAGGCTGCTCGTGGCGGACATCGACGAGTCGCGCCGTGCGGTGATCGAGCACATCCCAGATGCAAAATGGACCGACCCGAGCAGCGCGATGCTCGCCGAGGTGGACGTGCTCGCACCGTGCGCGCTCGGCGGCGTGATCGACCAGGTGAACGTGGGGCGGCTGCGCTGCCGTGTGGTGTGCGGGTCGGCGAACAACATCCTTGCCCACGAGGGCCTGGCGGACGATCTTGCCGGCGAGGGGATCCTCTACGCGCCGGACTTCATCGCCAACGCGGGCGGGATCATCAACGTCTCGCTCGAGCTCGATGGGTACGAGCCGGCCAAGGCCCGCGCCGGCGCGGCGGGGATCGAGAACACGATGCGCGCGCTGCTGAAGGAGTCCGAGGAGGCGGGCGTGACGCCGCTCGTGGCCGCCTACAGGCTCGCTCGGCGCCGCCTCGGGAGCGCGAGCGGATAGCCTCAGGCGCGTGGCGAAGGCGCGCGAAAACTCCCGCATACCCGCAAACCTGGCGGACATCGTCGGCGGCACGCCGATGGTCCGGCTCACCCGGATCGCGCCCGAGTGCAAGGCGGAGATCGTCGGCAAGCTCGAGGCCTACAACCCGGCGGGCAGCGTGAAGGACAGGATCGGGGTGGCGATGATCGAGGCCGCCGAGAGGGACGGCCGCATCGAGCCGGGGAAGACGACGATCGTCGAGGCCACGTCCGGCAACACCGGCATCGCGCTCGCGTTCGTGTGCGCCGCGAAGGGCTACCAGCTGGTGCTCACCATGCCGCAGGGGATGAGCCGCGAGCGCGAGGGCCTGCTCAGGCTGTACGGCGCCGAGGTGGAGATCACCGAGTCGCTCGGCGGCATGAACGAGGCGGTGGACGCCGCTGCGCGGATCGCGGGGGAGCGCGGCGATTGCTTCATCCCCGACCAGTTCTCGAATCCCGCCAACCCCGAGATCCACCGCCGGACCACGGCCGAGGAGATCTGGCGCGACACGGGCGGAAAGGTGGACGCGCTCGTGGCGGGCGTGGGCACCGGGGGGACGATCACGGGCGCGGGCGAGCGGCTGAAGGAGCTCAACCCGGACCTGCACGTGGTGGCGGTGGAGCCGAAGTCGTCGCCCGTGCTGTCCGGAGGCCGGCCCGGGCCGCACAAGATCCAGGGGATCGGTGCCGGGTTCGTGCCGTCGGTGCTCAACCGCGACATCCTCGACGAGATCATGCCCGTGGACGACGAGGACGCGATCGAGACCGCCCGCCTGATCTCGCGCAAGGAGGGTGTGCTGGCCGGCATCTCGGCGGGGGCGGCGGTGTGGGCCGCGATCCAGGTGGGATGCAGGCCGGACTTCGAGGGCAAGCGCGTGGTGGTCGTGATGCCGGACTCCGGGGAGCGGTACGTGACCACGCCCTTCTTCGCGCCGTGACCGCCCAGACGCTCGACCTGAGAGGCGTGGTGTGCCCGCTGAACTGGGTGAGGGCGAAGCTGGCGCTCGAGGATCTCGATCCAGGTGAGGAGCTCACACTGCTGCTCGATCCGGGCGAGCCGATCGAGAGCGTTCCGCGCTCGGCTGGGGAGGACGGGCACGAAGTGTGCGTGAACGGCACGACCGTGACTATCGTCAAACGCGGATGACGCTCACGGATGCCGATCTGGAGCGCTACTCGCGGCAGCTCGTGCTGCCGGAGTGGAGCGGCGCCGCACAGGCTCGGCTCAAGGGCTCGAGCGCCGTGGTGGTGGGCGCAGGCGCGCTCGGCGGACCTGTGCTCACGTACCTCGCGGGCGCCGGGGTCGGCCGCATCGGCGTGGTGGACGACGGCGAGGTGGAGCTCTCCAACCTGCCGCGCCAGCCGCTCCACTTCACGCCGGACGTGGGCGTGAACAAGGCGGTGAGCGCGACGTCGAAGCTCCAGCTGATGAACCCCACCGTTCTGGTCGAGACGTTCCCGGCCCGCATCGAGGACTTCAACGCCGAAGCGATTTTCACGGGCGCCGACGTGGTGGTGGACTGCTCCGACACCTTCGCCACCCGCTACGTGGTGAACGACGCCTGCTGCGCGCTCGGCACGCCGCTGGTGGAGGGGGGCGTGCTCGGGTTCGACGGTCTCGTGATGCCGATCAGGCCCGGCGAGTCCGCCTGCTACCGCTGCGCCTTTCCGGTCGAGCCCCCGGCGGGCAGCGTGCCGAGCTGCCGCGAGGCCGGGGTGCTGGGTCCCGTGGCCGGAATCGTGGCGTCGATTCAGGCGCTCGAGGCGCTCAAGCTGCTCACAGGTGCTGTGGAGCCGGCGGTGGACCGCATCGTGCAGATCGACGCGCGCACTCTCGAGCAGACGCTGGTCAAGACGAGCCGCCGCCCCGACTGCACGGCGTGCGCCCGCGTACCCGCTGCGACACAATCTGGTTGACGTGTTCGGACTCCGAGCCCTACGACGCGTCGGGCGCGAGCTGCGCCAGGACCTCACAGCCGCCCAGCAGCGCGACCCCGCTGCGCGCGACCTCGGCCGCTGGGAGATCCTGCTCACCTACCCCGGCGTCCACGCGCTTCTCACGCACCGCGTTGCCCACGCGCTCCACGAGGCGGGCGTGCCTCTGCTCCCGCGCGTGCTCGCCTACCTCGCGCGCATGGCCACGAACATCGAGATCCACCCGGCAGCGCAAATCGGGGCGGCGCTCTTCATCGACCACGGCACGGGCGTGGTGATCGGCGAGACCGCCGAGATCGGCGACAACGTGACCCTCTACCAGGGCGTGACGCTCGGCGGCACCGGCTTCGCGCGCGGCAAGCGCCATCCGACCGTGGAGAGCGACGTGGTGGTGGGCTCGGGCGCCAAGCTGCTCGGCCCGATCCGCGTGGGGCACTGCTCCAAGATCGGCGCCAACTCGGTGGTGATCCACGACGTGCCGCCCAACTCCACGGTGGTGGGCAACCCGGGCCATCCGGTGAGGGTGAGCGGGAAGCGCCCGGAGGGGCCGGACGCCGATTGGGCGCACCTTCCGGATCCGGTGGCGGACGCGATACGGGCGCTCAGCGCCCGCATCCGCGAGCTCGAGGAGGAGCTCGAGCAGGCCACTGGCCGCAAGCCGCAGCCCAGCGCCGAGGTCACGCCTCTGCGCGGCGCGGCACAGGACCCGGCGGGCGGTTGATGAAGCGCGCGGCGTTATGCGTTCTCGCACTCGCGGTCCCGCTCCTGCTGGCTTCGCCCGCAGCCGCCGCGAAGCACAGGAGCACCATCACCGTCGTGCGCGTGAAGGAGCCGGCGCGGGCGAACGCCACGGTGGCCGGATTCGAGCTCGACCTCGTGAAGTCCCGAAAGGGGAGCGCGAGGGCGGGGGCCGCGAGATCGTTTCCAAAGGGCGTGAGCGTGTTCGCGGTGCTGGCGAAGCAGAGGCGGAGCGACCGCGTGCGCGGCGTGCTCGTGGTGGTGAACCGTGCCCCGTCCGTGATCAGCGGGTCCAAGCCGCCGAAACGCAGGCTGCGAATCAACCTGAAGAGCGCCGCGCTGCCGAAGGGATACGCGCTCAAGCTCAAGCTCCACGCCACGAACAACGTGCTCGGGCGGCACCGCGCGTTCCGCTGCGGGAGCTACTTCAGGTCGAGCGACCTCGCCGGCGCGCTCAAGCTTGCCGGACCGCCGCTGCCGAACATCACGATCGGCTCGGTGATCCAGGCGGCCTGTGACTCCGCGGCCCGGAAGGCCGCGTACGCGGGCGAGGGCGAGTTCCTCTCGGCGCTCAATGCGCGCGCCGGGGAGCTCGGGTTCGTGCGCTCGCCTCAGGCGGCGAACGTGGTGAACGGCACGGCGACCTTCAACTACCCGGTGAAGTCGTTCGCGGTGCTCGCGGACAAGGGGCACCAGCTCACGGGCTGCACCTTCGCGGCCGGCACGTGCACGATCAGCTCCACCGCGCATCCGAACGACTACGCACTTTTCACCCTTCCGGCACCCGCCGCAGCGGGCACCGCGCTCCCGATCGCGCTCGCCACGACACCGGACCCCGCGGCGGCGCTGCCGTTCCGCTTCTTCGGGATGGACGCGGCCGGCAAGCACTCAGGCCCGCTCGCCACCAGCGGCCCTTAGCGGGCCGCGCTCGATGTGGTCGCGCACCACGCGGAGCGGCATGGTGGGCGGGAGGTACTCGTGCCACCAGGTGGCACCCGCGGCGGCGAGCTCGCGCACGTACTCGCGCTCAGCATCCTCGTCCTCGCGCCGCTCGCGGCCGCCAACCGCGATGTCGAATGCGTCGCCTGCCGCTGCACGCAGCTCGCGCACCTCATCGGGGCGCAGGTCCTCCCAGTCGGGCGGCTCCACGCGGTAGAGGCAGGCACCGTCCCAGCGGAGAGCGCGCTCCCGCGGGCCACGGCTCGTGTACATGCCCCCGACCCAGATCGGAATCCGCGGCTGCTGGAGCGGGCGCGGCCGGAGCGTGACGTCCTCCACGTGGAAGTGCCTGCCGTGGTGGCTGAACGCCTCGCCACGCCAAAGCCCGGCGATCACGTCGAGCGCCTCGTCGAGCAGCTCGGCCCGGGTCCGCAGATCGCTCGCCTCGCCAACGCTCGCGATGTCCGCGCTCTGCGGATCGCCCGACCCCACGCCGAGGATCATCCGGCCGCCCGACAGGTTGTCGATCGTCACCCCTTCGCTCGCGACCTTCCACGGCCGGCGCCGGGGCAGCGGCGTGACCATCGTCCCGACGCGCACGCGCTCGGTGGCGAGGGCGATCGCGGCAAGGGCCACCCACGGGTCGTATGCGTCGATGCCGCTCGGGTAGAACACGTAGTCCTCGAGGAACACCCCGTCCCAGCCCGAGCGCTCGGCCAGCGCCGCCAGCTCGGCGAGCCGCCGCGGCGTTCCCCATTCACCCGCGGGTGAGATGTCGATGCCGAAGTGCATGTCTCAGTAGAAGACCGTGCGGGTGCGGTGGCGCGGCAGGGCCTTGTAGCGCGGCTCCTGCCCGCGGTTCCAGAGCCATACGTCGAGGATCCGGGGCGGCACGCCGAGCCGCCCGGCGATCGATTCGCAGGCGTGAAGGGCGCACGCGCGGATCTCGCGCTCCTCCTCTCCGGCCGGCAGGAGCTCCTCGCTGTCGATGCGAGCGGCCAGCTCCGGCTCGTAGCTCAGCACGCCGTCCACGCGCAGCACGTGCGGCACGAGGTTGTCGGCGAAGATCGTGAGCCTGTCGAGGTCGTAGAAGTCCGCCACCCCGGCGAGGGCCATGTTGCTCGCAACTATCTGGGCGCGCTTGTAGAAGCCGCGGTCGTCGAAGAACGGCATCCCGCGAGCGAGCGTCTCGGCCAGCGCCTCCGCCGAGCCGCTCGCCGAGCTCACCACCTCGAGCGCGCTTCTCCCGCTCAGGAAGCGGCCGAGGTCGCGCAGCGCCTCCGCGTACAGCTCCATCAGCTCGTGCCCCGGCTCCTGCTCGAGCACGGCGGCCACGCGACGGCCGTCGAGCAGCTCGAGCTCCTCGGGCGACCACGGGCCATGCGCCCGGAAGTGGTCCGCGAGCGCCCACGCGACCGTGTAGTAGCCGGAGCAGCCCGGCCGCTTTCGCAGCGTGGGGAACCAGCCGGAGCCGAAGTTGATGGCGTCGAGCGTGAGCAGGTAGGTGCACACCACGGCGCGCGAGCCCTCCAGGTAGTGGCGCTCCGGATCGAGCACGGGCGGCGGCCCGGGCTCTATCTCGTCTGCGGCGTGCACGTGGATCTGCACGAAGCGGGCGTCCTCCGCGATCGCGGCACAGCTCGCCCGCACGTCGTCGCAGAGCCCCACGGGCGGGGAAGGGTAGGTCACTACTGCCGGTTGGCGGTGAGCGAGCTCGAGGCTGTCTGGCCGTTTCCGAGGTCGATCGTCACGCTGCCGGTGAAGGCCGAGTGGGTGAGCGTGCCGTCGAGCGACCAGGTGACGTTCGGCGCGCACGACGGATTGCCGCCGCTGCCGGTGAGCTTGTGCGTCTTGTCCACGTAGGTCACCGTGAACGTCCCGTACGAGGGAGAGATCAGGTGAAGCCTGAACCCCTTCGAGTTCCAGTGGTTCTTGCCCGAGCCCTTGGTGATCGTGGGGGTGTGCTGAGCCGGCGGGTCGGGACAGCCGAGGGCGTTACCGCCAAGGTCCACGTCGAACTTGAAGGCCTTCCCCTTGCGAAACAGCTTGCCCCGGAGGGTGATCGGGCCGCTGGTGTTGAAGGTGTGGTTGCTCCACGTGCCGCTCCAGACGGCAGCCACCTTCTTGGGCGTGAACCCCTTCGACTTGTGCTTGGCAGCGAAGGCCGGGGTGGCCATCAGGGCCAGGCATGCGGCTGCCGCGAGCAGGCGCCGGTTCATGGGTGAACGCTATGGCGCCGTGGATCGCCGAGTCAAGCCGCCCGCACCTCTATCGTCTTCAAGGTGAGCACCACCACCGCCCCCGAGAGCCTTCTCGAGGGGCTCAACGAGCCCCAGCGCGAAGCCGTTCAGCACGGTGAGGGGCCGCTGCTCATCCTCGCGGGGGCGGGCTCGGGCAAGACAGCGGTGCTAACGCGCCGGATCGCCTATCTCGTGCAGACTGGCGCGGCGCGGGCGGGCCAGATCCTCGCGATCACCTTCACCAACAAGGCCGCGCAGGAGATGCGCGAGCGGGTGGAGATGCTCGTGGGCCGCCGCTCGCGTGCCATGTGGGTGCTCACCTTCCATTCGGCATGCGTCCGGATGCTGCGAGCGGAGGGGGAGAGGCTGGGCTACACGCGCGGCTTCACGATCTACGACGAGGCGGACTCGCTGCGGCTCATCAAGCAGTGCATGGACGAGCTGGACGTCGATCCCAAGCGCTTCGCGCCGCGCGCGATCAAGCGGCAGATCTCGGACGCGAAGAACCAGCTGGTGGACGCTGAGGGCTACCGGATCAAGGTCGGCTCGTTCTTCGAGCAGACCGCCGCCGACGTGTACGAGATGTACGAGCAGCGGGCGCATTCCATGAACGCCATGGACTTCGACGACATCCTGTTCCGCTGCGTGAACCTCTTCGAGCTCTTCCCGGAGGTGCTGCGCAAGTACCAGGAGCAGTTCCGCTGGCTGCTCGTGGACGAGTACCAGGACACCAACCGTGCGCAGTACAGGTGGCTGCAGCTGCTAGCGGGCGAGCGCCGGAATCTTTGTGTGGTTGGTGACGACGACCAGTGTCTGGTGGAGGGCACGTTGGTCACCATGGGTGATGGGACGAAGAGGCCTATCGAGCAGATCTCGCCTGGAGACGAGGTTCTGTCCTGCTTCGGAAGCGCCGACTTTCGCCCAGCGCTCGTGATGCGGATTCATGAATCGGCGAAGGCAGAAGGCATCGCCATCAAGACGGAGGGCGGGCGCAGGATCGTGAGCACCCCGGAGCACGTCCATTTCGCCGGCTACAGGCTGGGTCTGACCCCGCAGCGCCATATGACGTACGTGATGCATCGCAACGGAACGGGCTATCGAGTTGGTGTGACCCGCGTATACACGAAGGGGCAGAAGGCCCCCGTCGTCGGCCTGCAGCTAAGAGCCACCCCTGACGGCGGGTTGGTGTCGAATCAGGTCTTGATCGACCGGGTTTTCGAATCCGTCGACACAGAGAGCGGCGGCAGACGGCTGCTTGCGGACCACGGGCTGTGTCGAGAACATCCGCATTTCATGCCGCAGGGGCGCGAGGGCTTTCGCCGGAATGTCACGTTGACGCTATGCGGTGATCGCCGCGGAGTGAGTCCGATGCACACGGTCACGGTCGGCGGTCGAAGTGACGACGCGAAGAACGCGCTGGAGTCGATTGGGCTCAGCGTTCGACCTGCCAAGTCCGGTTCTCTGAGTTGGCGTTACGAATCCGCCTTCAGCGACTTTGGTCGCGCGCTTGAGGTCGTGGAGCGCATCAGGTCAGTCCTTCCGGTGGTTGTAAAGCGCGTTGCACGGCTCGGAAAGAACGGTGACGGAGTCACTCTGAAGAACACGCTTCCGTTCATGCCGGCTGCATCAATCCGCCCGGGTATGGCCATGTTCACCGAGGAGGGCGAGTACGACGTGGTCGAGACGGTTGAGCGGATCCGGCTTAGTCGTCCTGTTTACGACTTGGACGTTGAACCGACGCACAACTTCATCGCGGGTGGGCTGGTCACGCACAATTCGATCTACGCCTTCCGCGGCGCCGACGTCAGGAACATCCTCGACTTCGAGGACGATTTTCCCGACGCTCACGTCGTAAAGCTCGAGCAGAACTACCGTTCGACGCAGACGATCCTGTCCGCCGCGAACGCGGTCGTCTCCAACAACCACGCCCGCAAGTCCAAATCCCTTTGGACAGACCTCGGCCAGGGCGACCCGATCCACGTGCGCGAGCTCGAGGACGAGCACGCCGAGGCGCGCTTCGTGGTCAACGAGATCGAGCGGATCGTGGACGAGGGCGGCTCGCGCGACGAGGTGGCCGTCTTCTACAGGACCAACGCCCAGTCGCGCGTGCTGGAGGACATGCTCACGCGTTACAAGCTGCCGTACCAGGTGATCGGCGGCACGAAGTTCTACGAGCGTGCCGAGATCAAGGACGCAATGGCGTATCTGACGCTGCTCGTGAACCCGCACGACGTGGTGGCGTTCCAGCGCGTGGTGAACTCGCCGCGGCGCGGGATCGGGGACACCACGCAGGCGCGGGTGGTCGGCCATGCGAACACGCTGGGCGAGCCGGTGTGGGACGTGGCCGCCTCGCCGGAGAACGTGCCCGGCCTCGGTGCGGCGGCGGTGAAGGCGCTCGACCGCTTCATGTCGATCATGGAGCGGCTGCGCGAGCGGGTGGACGGCGGAGCGTCGGTCGGCGACCTGCTTCAGGAGACGCTGCAGGAGAGCGGCTATCTCGAGGCGCTGGAGGCCGAGCGCACGATCGAGGCGCAGGGACGCATCGAGAACCTCGAGGAGCTCGTGGGAGTCGCGCGCGAGTACGACTCGGTGGCCGAGGAGCCGTCGCTCGAGGAGTTCCTCCAGCAGATCGCGCTGTTCTCCGACCAGGACGCGCTGCGCGACGACGAGGGCACCGTCACCCTCATGACGCTCCACAACGCCAAGGGGCTCGAGTTCCCGGTGGTGTTCATGATCGGCTGCGAGGAGGGCGTGTTCCCGCACTCGCGCGCGGTTGAGTCGGGCGACCTCGAGGAGGAGCGGCGGCTCTGCTACGTCGGAATCACGCGCGCGAAGCGGCAGCTCTACATGTCGTACGCGCGCATGCGGGCCCTGTACGGGCAGCGCGACTGGAACCTCCCGTCGCGCTTTCTCGACGAGATCCCGAACGAGCTCACCGACATGGAGTCGCAGGAGTCGCGCAGGCCGCAGGCCTTCTCCACGCGCTGGGACAGCGGCCCGGCGTCGCGGCCGGAGCCGCAGCCGGGCGCCTCGTTCTCGGTGGGCGACGAGGTGGTGCATGCCTCGTTCGGCGAGGGCATGGTGGTTGGACTGGATGTGGGCGGCATCGTGGTGGTGCGCTTCCCGAGCGACGGTTCTGAGAGAAGACTGATGGCCGACTACGCCCCGCTCAAGAAACGATGAGGCTGCAAACCTTCACCTGCCGGCGTCCTCGGTCGGCCCCGGGCATTCGCCCTGCGGCCTCGCTGCGTCCTTGGCAGGCTCGCTTTTCGCACTCGTTTCTCGAACGGGATTGGCAGCGATGATCATCGACGGCAAAGCAGTGGCGGCGGACGTCCGCGCCCGTGTGGCCGAGGACGTGCGCGCGTTCGTGGACGAGCACGGCTTCCAGCCGGGGCTCGCCACGGTGCTCGTGGGCGATGATCCGGCGTCGCACGTCTACGTGCGCAACAAGCGCAAGGCGAGCGAGGACGTGGGCATCGCGTCGATCCATCACGAGCTGCCGGCGGACACGTCTCAGGATGAGCTGGCGGAGCTGCTCACCTCGCTCAACGAGGACGAGGCCGTGAGCGGCATCCTGCTCCAGCTTCCGGTGCCGGACCAGATCGACGGCGACGCGATGACGTCGCTGATTGATCCGCTGAAGGACGTGGACGGGCTCACGCCGCTCAGCGCCGGCCGCTTGTTCCAGGGGCTCGAGGGACTGGTGCCGTGCACACCGGCGGGCGTGATGGAGCTGCTGCGCGTGGCGGGCGCGGAGCTGCAGGGCGCCGAGGCTGTGGTGATCGGGCGCTCGAAGCTCGTGGGCAAGCCGGTGGCCGCACTGTTGCTGGCGGCCAACGCGACCGTGACGCAGTGCCATTCGAAGACGCGCGACCTCGCCGCCGTCTGCCGTCGCGCCGACGTGCTCGTGGCAGCCGCCGGTGTCCCGAGGATCGTCACCGCGGACATGGTGCGCGAGGGAGCGATCGTGATCGACGTGGGCATCCACCGCACCGACGACGGCCTGGTTGGCGACGTGGACTTCGAGGCGGTGAAGGACGTGGCGGCGGCAATCACGCCCGTGCCGGGAGGCGTTGGGCCGATGACGATCGCGATGCTGCTCGCGAACACCGTCAGGGCCGCGCACCTGCAGGTAGCGGCTCGCGGGGTACCCGAGCGGCGGTAGCCTGCTGGCGTGGATCTGCGGAGGCTGAGGGCAAGCGACTGGCTGGCGGGCGTCGCCGGCGCCGCCTTGATCGGCCTGCTTTGGGCGCCTTGGTACCAGGGCAGCGAGGGCGCATACTTCAGCCGAGCACCGGGGCGGGTGGGCTACACGCTCAACGCCTGGCAATCGATGGCCGTCAATGACGTGATCTTCTGCATCGCCGGGCTGCTCGGCATCTGGCTGCTCATCGCCACCGCCACGTCTTCGACCCAGGCGATGCCCATCGCGGCAACCGTGTTCGCCAGCCTCATCGGTCTACTGGCTTCGGTGCTGGCCGTGGTGAGGCTGATCTGGCCGCCCGATCTGGGACCCGGCCCCACCGGCAGGGCCGCGGGGGTGTGGCTCGGCGCGGCGGCAGCCATCGGGCTCACCGCGTCCGCCCTTGTGTCGATGCGAGATGAGCGGCGCGGTGAGGGCATCGAGGTGCCGATCACGCCGCTACCGGCGCCGAAGGGGGGCGAGGCATGAGCTTCGAGCGCCTCACCAAGGGTGACGCCCTTGCCTGGGTGGCGGGCCTCGGGCTGCTGCTCGTCACCGCGCTGGTCTGGTTCAGCACCCAGCTCGGCGACGCCGCGCGGCAGATCCAGCACGACGCACAGGTGCCGGCCGGTCCGCTTGGCAGCCAGGTGCCCGGCACGATCCAGCAGCAGGCGGCTCAGGTTGCTCAGGGCCAGGAGAAGAACCTCTGGCAGCTTCATGCCGCCGTCGACCGCCTGATCCTGATCGTGCTGCTCGCGGCCGCGCTCTCCGCCGCGCTCGCCGCCGTGATGCGGGTGGCTGCCCACCGCTACCGCGGCGGCTTCACACCGAGCGCCGCGGCGGCGCTCTTGTCGGGCGTGGGAATACTGCTCGTCCTCTACAGGCTGGTGCAACAGCCCGGCGACAACCAGGTGACCGTCGTCAAGTCGGGCCCCTGGCTCGCGATCCTCGCGCTCGGCCTCATATGCATCGGCGCGTCGCTCGCCTGGCACGCCGAGCGCAACGGCAGCGCCTGGAAGGACGAGCCGGAACCAGCCGCTCCCGAGCACGCCGCAGGCACCGGCGCCGCCTAGTCTCCGCGCCGCAGATGCCGGACACCTACCCGCAGCGCGGGTTCCAGCTCCCGCCGGACGCCACCGACCTCCTGCTCATTCGCCATGGCGCCTCGCAGGCCGCGGTGGCCGATGAGCCATTCGAGCTGCTCGAGGGCCACAGCGACCCGCCGCTCGCCCCAGAAGGGCGGGCACAGGCCGAGAAGATGGCCGAGTGGGTCACTCGCGAGCCGCTCGCGAAGCTGTTCGTCACGCCGCTACAGCGAACGTCGCAGACGGCCGCCCCCGTGGCGGAGCGCACGGGGCTCGAGCCCGAGGTGGTACCGGAGCTGCGCGAGATCATGCTGGGCGAGTGGGAGGGAGGCGAGTTCCGCATCCGCGTGCACAACCGCGATCCGCTGGTGGAGCGGCTGTTCCGCGAGGAGCGCTGGGACGTGATCCCCGGCGCGGAGCGCATGGAGCGCTTCTCCGAGCGTGTGCAGCGGGGTCTCACCCGCATGGCCGACGAGGTGGGCGCGGGCGCCACCGGGGCGGCCGTGCTTCACGGCGGCGTGATCGCCGAGATCTGCCGCCAGGTGACGAACAGCCGCCCGTTCGCGTTCGTGCAGGTGGACAACACCTCGATCACCCGCGTCGTGCGCTTCGCCGACGGCCGCTGGCTGCTGCGCTACTTCAACGAGACCGCTCACCTGCGCTGACCCGCCGCGCCCAGCGCTTGGCCCAGCTGTCGAGCGGGGCGAGCGCATGGAGCAGCGTGCGTCCCTCGCCGGTGAGCGCGTACCCCGTGCCATCCGAGCTCGAGACGACGCCGGCCTCGGCGAGCTCCGCGAGCCGCTGGGCCAGCACGCTCGAGGACATGCCGCCGCAGCGCTGCTGAAGGTCGCGGAAGGTGAGCGCGCTTCCATCCCGCAGCTCCCAGAGCACGCGCAGCGTCCAGCGCCGACCCAGCAGGTCGAGCAGCGCCATCATCGGCCGCCCGGTGGTGGAGCCTCGCACCGGTCGTCCGGGACGCGGATTAGTTGCCTGCTTCGAATTCAGAAGCTACACTCCTGCTTCGGCATTCGAAGCAAAGGATAGATGCGATGACCACCGCCGCCGTGCCCGCCGCCCGCATCAGGCCGCTCGAGCCGCCGTACGAGGCAGACGTCGAGCAGTACCTCGGCAAGCTCATGCCGCCGGGAATCGAGCCGCTCAAGCTGTTCCGCACGCTCGCCATCCACTTCGACCTCGCGAGCCGCATGCGCCCGCTGGGTGCCGGGCTGCTCGCCCACAACACGATCGAGCCGCGCGAGCGCGAGCTCGTGATCCTGAGGACCACCGCGCTCAATGGCGCCGGCTACGAGTGGGGCGTGCACGCGGCCCTCTTCGATGAGCTCACCGCGGATGAGATTCGCGCCACCGTGCCAGGCGAGGTCCACCACTGGCCCGCGCGCGACGCCATGCTCATCCACCTATGCGACCAGCTGCAGGCCACGGCGGAGGTCACGGACAAGCTCTGGGAGCGGCTGCGCAAGCACTGGTCCGACGAGCAGCTGATCGAGCTCGTGTTCCTCGCCGGCTGGTACCGGGCGATCTCCTACGTGATCAACGCGCTTCGGATCGAGCCGGAGCCATGGGCGCCGCGCCTGACGTGAGCTCCTCGGCGAGCCCGGTCGCCACCCGGCGGGCCACCGCCATCACCGTGATCATCGGGTTCACCCGCAGCGACGTGGGGAACACGCCGGTGTCCGCCACGTAGAGGCCTGGCAGGTCGTGGGCCTGCCCGGATGGAGCCACCACCGAGGTGCGCGGGTCCCGGCCCATGCGGGTCGTGCCCATCGGGTGGAAGCCCTCGAGCCGCATCTCGCCCGGATGGAAGCGCCCCTGCTCCACGAGCGGCGTCTGCTCGCCGGGCCTCAGCACCGACACGCGGCCCACCTGCGGATACACCTCGGTCGCGCCGGCGGCGAAGTGCACGTCCGCCGCGCGCGCGATGCCGAAGCGGAGCGCCGCGGCGTCGTCACGCGTGAGCCTGTAGGTGATCTTCGCCCTCCCGCCGCCCGGCGACACCGCCACGCGGCCCTCCGACCTGTCCGAGAGGTGCACGCCGATCACGCCCAGGTGGTCGAACCGCTCCAGGCGAGCCTTGTACGGAGCGCCGGCGCCGCGCAACCAGTGGCCGCCGAACGCGAGCGGGCTGAAGGTGGCCTCGAGGAACAGCCCGCGGTCGTTCCACTCGTCCACGGCCCAGCTCTGCATCACGCCGTCCCAGCCGCGCACCGGCTCGTCGTAGAGCGCGCCCACCCAGCAGGCCGGGTGGATGTGCAGGTGGCGGCCGAGCGCGCCCGAGGAGTTCGCGAGGCCCTGGCGGAGCAGCAGCTCGGGCGTGCCGAGCGCGCCGGCGGCCAGCACCACGGCGCGCGCCCGCACCTCGTAACCGCCACGGCACTTCACGCCCACCGCACGCCCGCCGTCCACGAGCACGCGCGTCACGCGCGCGCCCGCGCGGATACGCGCCCCCGCCGCCACCGCACGCGGCAGCTCGGACACGTGCATGGCCATCTTGGCGTCGATCGCGCAGCCGGTTGGGCAGGAGCCGCAGCACGTCACGTCGGCGGCGTTGCGCGCCAGCGGGTGATTCGAAGCGCCAATCGCCTCGGCCCCGATCCGGCACAGCTCCGCGTTGCGCCCCACCGCGCCCTCTACGACCGGCGTGACGTTGAGAGCGGCCTCAACCGCCTCGAACTCCCCGTCGAGGTCGGTGGCCCAGTCGATCCCGTGCTCCTCGCGCCAGCGCACGAGGATGTCGCCCGGCGCGCGGAAGCAGGTGCCCGAGTTGATCACCGTCGTGCCGCCCACGCAGCGGCCCACCGGCAGCGGGATCGCCGGCCGGCCCTCGGCCACGGTCAGCCCCGAGTCGCGGTAGAGCCGCGGCAGCGCCTCGAACACGTCGGTGGAGTAGGAGGACGCGTCGTAGTAATCGCCTTCCTCCACCACGATCACGGACAGCCCGGCCTCGCTCAGCACCCGCGCGGCGGAGGCGCCCCCAGCCCCTGAGCCCACCACCACCACGTCGCAGCGCTCCACGTCGGCCGGCGCGCGCATGGCCTCCGGGTCGAGCCGCAGCGGAGACGGCGTGCCCTCGCAGCGCGCCTCCACGCCCACCACCTGCTGCACCCGCAGGTCGCGCGAGTAGCCAACGCCGGTGAGCGTCTTGAAGAGGAGGAAGAGGTCGCGCAGGAAGCTGAGGCGGCTGCCCTCGAGCTTCTCGAGATGCGCGGAGCGGCGCTCGAGCGGCATGTGCGAGAAGCGGCGCGGGAAGGCGGTGAGCTCGAGTGCGCGGAGCCCGAGCCGGACCACCAGGCGCACCCGCCCGGGCGCGCCCGCAACGAAGCCAGACACCGGTTCGGCCACGCCAACCTCCGACGCGCTCGGAAGCGCGCCGCCCGGCGGCAGCACCGCCTCGGCGAACGCGGCGAAAATCCGAAGCTCCGGCGCGGTGAGGCCCGGGGCGCCCCTTCAGGTGGGCGCGACCCGCCGTTCGAGCGGCGCCGAGATCACCCAGCAGCCGAGCACGATCGCGACGAGCGTGCCGTCCACGATGAAGTTGAGGAGGTAGATGAAGACGTTGTCGTGGAAGACGAAGAAGGCCCCCGCCGCGAGCGACGACGCGGCCTTGCCCGCCGCGAGCACCAGCAGGAACGGGCGGTAGCGGCCGACGTCGGTGGAGATCACGAGCGCGATGCCGGTGATCACCGTCATGTAGGCGAAGGCGAGCGCGAGCCAGAGCTTCTCGCTGCTCTGCGGGGCGGTGGGGAAGCTGCCGATCCAGTTGCCCACGTCGTCGATCCGGCCGAGCACGCCGTTCGGCGTGATGATGAAGAGCAGCCCCACCACGGCGAAGGTCACGGCCAGCATCCGCATCGTGAGGACCACCAGCCGTTCCGCCTTCGCCGCGCTCACGGCCGGGCATCCTAAATGACCTCCGTACAATCGCCCGTCGGATGATCGATCGCGACCAGGTGCTGCACGTGGCGCGGCTCGCACGGCTCAAGCTCACCGACGAAGAGGTGGAGCGCATGTCGAGCGAGCTCTCCGCCGTGCTCGACCACATCGAGAACATCTCCCAGCTCGACCTGGACGGGGTGGAGCCCACCACCGCGGTGGTGGAGCTCGAGAACGTGCTGCGCGCGGACGAGCCGCGCCCGAGCTGGCCGCGCGACGAGATCCTCGAGCAGGCGCCCGACGCATCGGACGAGGGCTTCCGCGTCCCGAGTCCCGGCGCATGAGCCACCTGCTGGAGCTCACCGCCGCTCAGGCGGCGGAGCGCATCGGCGCGGGCGAGCTCGACCCGCGCGAGCTCTTCGACTTCTACCGCGAGCGCGCGTCGGGCGACGAGCTCGGCTCGTACCTGTGGGTCGCGGAGGACGCGCCGGAGGCTTCGGGCGGTCCGATAGGCGGGGTACCGCTCGCCGTGAAGGACCTCTTCTGCGTGAAGGGCGTGCCGAGCGCGGCCGGCTCGCGCATCCTCGAGGGCTACAGGCCACCGTACACCGCCACCTCGGTCGAGCGCCTCGTGGCGGCCGGGGCGCCGGTGCTCGGCAAGACGAACATGGACGAGTTCGCGATGGGATCGTCGAACGAGAACTCGGGGTTCGGCCCGGTGCGCAACCCGTGGGACACCGAGCGGGTGCCTGGCGGGTCGAGCGGCGGCTCGGCCGCGGCTGTGGCGGCCGGCACCGCGCCGTGGGCGATCGGCACCGACACGGGCGGCTCGATACGCCAGCCCGCCGCGCTCTGCGGCATCGTCGGTCTCAAGCCCACCTACGGCGCGGTGTCGCGCTACGGGATGATCGCCTTCGCCTCATCGCTCGACCAGTGCGGCCCGCTCACGCGCGACACCACCGACGCCGCGCTGCTGTTCCGCCACATGGTCGGGCGCGACTGCTGCGACTCCACCTCGCTCGACTATCCGCACGAGGTGGAGCTGCCGAGCGCCGAGAGGCTCGACGGCCTCCGCTTCGGCGTGTGGGGCCTCGAGGAGGAGGGCGTCGAGCCGGGAGTGGTGGAGGCCTGCCGCGCGGCGATCGCCAGGATCGAGGAGCTCGGCGGCGCGGTGCAGGAGATCGAGCTGCCGCACGCCGGCTACGGGCTGTCCGCCTACTACGTGCTCGCGCCGGCCGAGGCGAGCGCGAACCTCGCCCGCTACGACGGCGTGCGCTACGGCATCCGCAGCGGGAACGGCGATCTGCTCTCGATGTACGAGAACACGCGCCACGATGGCTTCGGCGCAGAGGTCAAGCGCCGCATCATGCTCGGCACCTACGCGCTCTCCTCGGGTTACTACGACGCCTACTACGGGCGGGCGCAGCGCGTGCGGACCAAGATCGCTGACGATTTCCGCGACGCCTTCGGCCGCGTGGACGTGGTGGTCACGCCCACGTCACCGACGGTCGCGTTCAAGCTCGGTGAGCGGACGAAGGATCCGCTCGCGATGTACCTGTCCGACTACTTCACCGTGCCGATGTCGCTGGCCGGCATCCCGGCGGTGTCGATCCCGGTGGGCCTTTCGGAGGGACTCCCGGTGGGCCTCCAGCTCGCGGGCCCGGCGTTCAGCGAGAACCGCATTCTCGACGCCGCGCACGCGCTCGAGCGGGCGATCGGATTCGACGGGAGCAGGGCCCGTGGCTGAGAACTACGAAGCCGTGATCGGCCTCGAGATCCACGTGCAGCTCAGCACGCGCACGAAGATGTTCTGCTCGTGCGAGCTGTCGTTCGGCGAGCCGCCAAACACGCGCGTGTGCCCGGTGTGCCTCGCGCTCCCGGGGGCGCTCCCCGTGGTGAACGCCGAGGCGATCCACTACGGGCTGATGATCGGCATGGCGCTCGACTGCGAGATCGCCCCGCGCTCGATCTTCCACCGCAAGAACTACTTCTATCCCGACTCGCCGAAGGCCTACCAGATCTCGCAGTACGACGAACCGATTGCCACCAACGGCCGGCTCGGCGACGTTCGCATCCACCGCGCGCACCTCGAGGAGGACGCGGCCAAGCTGGTGCACGCCAGCTCGACGGGGCGCATCCATGGGAGCGAGGCGAGCCTGGTGGACTTCAACCGCTGCGGCACGCCGCTCGTGGAGATCGTGTCGGAGCCGGACCTGCGGAGCGCTTCGGACGCGGCGGAGTGGGGGAGGCTGCTGCGCGCGACGCTCAAGCGTCTCGGCGTGTCGGACGTGAACATGGAGGAGGGGTCGCTGCGCGTCGACGCCAACGTGTCGATCCGCCCGGTCGGCGAGACCACGCTCGGCACCAAGACCGAGCTGAAGAACATGAACTCGTTCCGCTTCCTTGAACGCGGCATCCAGGCGGAGCTCAAGCGGCAGGAGGAGATCCTCCGCGGTGGCGGAGCGGTGGAGCAGGAGACGCTGCACTTCGACCCGCAGACGGGCTCGCTCAGCTCGCTGCGCTCGAAGGAGGAGGCGCACGACTACCGCTACTTCCCGGAGCCCGACCTCGTGCCGGTGGCCCCCACGCAGGAGATGCTCGACCGGGCGCGCGCAGCCATCCCGGAGCTGCCCGCGGCCCGCGCCGAGCGCTTCGAGTCCGACCTCGGGCTGCCCGAGGACACGGCACGCATCCTCGCCTTCCGCACAGAGCTCGGCGACTACTTCGAGGCCGCGCTGGCGGCCGACTCCGCGGACGCCCGCACGCTCGCCAACTGGGTGCGCAACGAGCTCGTGCAGCGCATCGGCGAGACCGACCCGGCGGACACCAAGGTCACGCCCGGGGCGCTCGCGCAGCTCGTGGGCCTCGTGGAGGCGAAGAGCGTGTCGCGCAACGCCGCGATGACCGTGCTCGACACCCTGGTGGAGAGCGGGGGCGACCCGCGGCAGATCGTGGAGGAGAAGGGCCTGGCGGCGATCGGCGACAGCAACGAGCTCGACTCGATCGTCCAGGCCGCCATCGACGCTGACCCGGCCGCCGTCGAGCAGATCAGGTCCGGCAACCAGAAGGCGATCGGCGCGCTGATGGGCGCCATCATGCGCGAGACGAAGGGCCGGGCCGACGGCAGGGAAGTGCAGCGACTGATCCGCGAGAAGATCGGCTCCTAGAGCTCACGTAGCGCCCGCGGCGGGCCGATAACGGGGGAAACCCCCTCCGCACGCCGTGCACAAGCTCAAGCTCACCGTTCTCATCGCAGTCACAGCGCTAGCGGCGCTCCTGGCCGTTCGCGCTCCCCTCGGCGTGGACTACACCGGACCTCCTGCCACCTTCTGCGACTGCCCAGCCACGCCGATCCGCGCGCTGGCCCACGGCCGCGTGCACGACTTCCTCGTCACACAGCCTGTGATGGGCGGCTTTTCGCTCATCCTGCGCGCGCCGTTCGCGGCACTCGGGCTGCACCTCGGCGCAGGGAGCGACCGGGACCTCTACCGCCTGGGCGTGTTCCCCTGCCTGCTCGCCGCCGGCCTGCTCGCGGTGTACCTCTTCGGCCGCCTCCGCGAGCTGCGCCGCCCCGCGCTCGCGTGCGTGCTGCTGCCGGGCCTCGTGGCGCTCAACCCGCTCACCAACGTGGCGCTCCGCTACGGCCATCCCGAGGAGCTGCTCGCCGCGGCCCTGTGCGTGGGAGCGCTGCTGGCCGCAGCGCGCGGGCGCTCTCTCACCGCCGGGTTGCTGCTGGGCGCCGCGGTAGCCACGAAGCAGTGGGCGCTGCTGGCCGTTCTCCCGGCCCTCGCCGGAGCCGGCAGGCAGCGCTGGCGCATGGCCCTGGCCGCGACGGCCACGGCCGCCGCGCTGATCGTGCCGATGGCCGCCGGCGACATCCACCGCTTCTTCCACACGAACCACGGCGCAGGCGTGATCACCGGCTCCGCGATGCCCACGAACATCTGGTTCGGCTTCGGAACGGACGTGCCCGTGATGATCCTGCCGAACGGCGCCACCACCCCGCCGCGCGCGCTGCCGGCGCTGATAGGCACCATCGCCCACCCGCTCATCCTGATGGCCGGGTTCGCGCTCGCGCTCGCATGGTGGCGGCTCCGCCGCGGCGCACCCCGTGAGGACGCGCTGCTCCTCCTGGCGCTGATCCTGCTCGTGCGCTGCCTGCTCGACCCGATCACCAACGGCTACTACCACCTGCCGTTCCTGATGGCGCTCGCGGCCTGGGAGGGACTCCGCAGGCGCGGCGCGCCGCTCCTCACCCCGGCCGCCGCGCTGCTGATCGCGCTCACGAGCGCGCTCGCGAAGGGCGGCATCACCCTGGTTCAGCTCAACGCCTTCTACCTCTCGTGGGCGCTCCCGTTCGCGGGCCTGCTCGGCGTGCTCGCCTTCCGAAGCGCGCGGGAGGCAGGCGTAGAATCGGTCCACGTTCCCCGAGAGGAGGTTCTCCGATGGGCCGATTGATCCGCATGGACTCCACCGGGCACTCGACGCTCGCGGACTGGACCGCCACGGACGAGACCACCTACGACGCGGCCGTGGAGGCGTTCCGGAGCGAGTTGGAGGAGGGCTACATCGCGGTGGTGAGCGAGGGCGAGGGTCACGCGACGCAGGTTCGCGAGCTGCCAAGGGACGCCGAGCTCGTGATCATGCGCCGCCCGATCGCCGGGGGCTGAGCCTCGTGGAGGCAGCTTCCGCGCCACTGCCCGAGCTGGCGGCGGTGCCATGGCGCTCGCGCGAGGACGCGGGCACGCTGCGCCGGCGCGGCAGGCTCTGGACGCTGTTCACCACCGCTCACGTGGTGCCGTTCCTGGCCGCGGCCGCAGGGCTCGTGTGGCTCAACCCGCTCGCGGGCCCGGTGGCCTTCGTGGCGCTGATGCACGCGTGGATCATCCCCGAGCTCTACGCCTTCAGGGGCGCGAGCGTGGTGCGGCCGAAGGGGCCGCGTAACGAGGAGGCCGAGGAGGTGGCGCAGGGCTTCCTGGGAGATCTGCTGGGGCACAGGGCGCGCGAGCTCCAGCGCGACACGGGCCTCGCGATGGAGCGCGGCAGGCTCGGGGTGTGGCTCGTGGGGGAAGCGGGAGCGCTGCTCGTCACGCCCGCCCGCCGCGTGCACTGCTTCTGCGTGAGGACGACCGACCGGGAGCTGCCGCCATCCGACCGGATCGCGCACCTACTGCTCGCCCTGCGCACGGACGAGGAGGGCTTCGCCACCGTGGCCAACCACGCATTTGCAGGCGCGCCATGGCGGGTGCGCCGCCGCCTGGATGCGCGGATGCGGCCGGCGATCGAAGAGGCTCTGGCCGTATCCGTCCGGCCCGCACCGCAACCTTCCCGATAGGTCCAGGGTTCTTACGCATGGGTGCCGGTTCCGGGTGCCCGGGCCAGCCGCAGCGAGGAGAGCAATGGAAGCGTCGGTCCTAAGCCAGCCCGCGAAGATCACAGGGATCGGCGTGCGCGCGCCATTCCTCAGGCTGCAGTCCGACGAGAAGCTGATCGACCTCATCCGGGCCGGCGACGAGGCCGCGTTCGAGGCGCTGGTGCAGCGCTATCGCTCGCGGCTGCTCGCGTTCTGCCGGCACATGCTGCACTCGCCCGAGGACGCCGAGGACGTGCTCCAGGAGGTGTTCGCCGCCTCCTACCGCGCGATCGTGGCCGACCAGCGGGAGATCTTCGTCCGCCCCTGGCTCTACCGGATCGCGCGGAACATGTGCCTGAAGCACCTGGGCAAGCGCAGGCCCGCCACCGACGGCGGCATCGAGGAGCTCGACGTGGCCGCGGCCGGCGGCACCGTGGATGCGGTGCACATGCGCGAGGACCTCAGGCAGATCGTCGGCGACGTGCGCGAGCTGCCCGAGACCCAGCGCACGGCGTTGCTTCTGCGCGAGATTGACGGCCTCTCCTACGACCAAATAGCCGCTGCAATGGACACGAGCGTGCCGGGGGTGAAGTCGCTGCTCGTGCGGGCGCGCGTGTCGCTCGCCGAGTCGGCAGAGGGGCGGCTGCTCAGCTGCGAGGTGGTTCACCTCGAGCTGCGCCAGGCGTCCGAGGGGCTCGCGCGGCTCAGCGGCCCGGCGCGCAGGCATGCCCGTCACTGCGACGCTTGCGGCGCCTACCAGTCGGAGCTCGGGCTGCGCCGCCGCTCAGCAGCAGCCGCGGCGGCGTTCCTGCCGCTCGCGCCGGTCGCACTGCTCAAGGGATTGCTCGGACGCCTGGGCGCCGGAGCGGCCGGCGGTACGGGCGCCGGTCTCGCGGGTGGCGGCAGCGGCGCCGCGGCGGTATCCGCGGGCACCGCCGGCGGAGCCGCGGCGGGCGGAGCCGTCACCGCCACGATCGGCGCAGTGGGGGCGAAGGTGGCGGTGGGAGTGGCCACGGCCACCCTCGTGGCCTCCGGGGCGGCGGACATCCACAAGGTGTCGCATCGCCACCACGTGACGAACGTCGCCCACGCCGCGTCCGCCCCGCAGGTGCCGGTGGCGATCGCGCCACCGGTTGCGCAGCGTCCACTCACGATCCCCCAGGGTTCCACCGTTCCCGCCGCGCCGGTGCACCACCATCACCACGCCACCCAGAAGTCCGCCACCGACCCGAGCTCGTCCTCCGGTGCGCCGCAGCTGCCGCCCACGCAGGCCGGCAACGGCGCCTTCCCCGACAGCCCGCCGCCGGCGTCCACCACGGACAACACGAGTGACGGGCAGGACAACGCGCCCACCGACCCGTCCACGCAGCCGATCGGCAGCCCCGAGCCCGCGCAGGTGCAGGGCTTCAACCCGCAGCCGTCCTCCGGAAGTGGCTCAGGGGACGCGTCGAGCGGGTCGAGCGGCAGCACCACCAGCGGCCCGTAGCCGGGCCGCGCGCGGGCTGGATAGCCTGCGTGGCATATGGCTTGGCACGTCGTCATCGCCGGCGGCGGGTTCGGCGGGCTTTACGCGGCGCGGCGCCTGGAGCGCCGGCTGCCCCGCCAGAGCGCC
This sequence comes from Thermoleophilaceae bacterium, assembly GCA_036378175.1. GTDB lineage: Bacteria > Actinomycetota > Thermoleophilia > Solirubrobacterales > Thermoleophilaceae > JAICJR01. Next base: position 46,426 of record DASUWY010000007.1, on the reverse strand, counting down.
CGCATCACGCTCGTCACCGACGTGAACTTCATGCTCTACACGCCGCTCCTGCCCGGGGCCGCCGCCGGAACCCTTGAGCCCCGGCACGTGGTGGTCCCGCTGCGCGAGGAGCTGAGCCACACGGACATACGCCTGGCGCAGGTCACCGGGGCGGACCCCGCCCTCAGCGAGCTGCGGGCGCGCACGATCGACAACCGCGAGGAGCGGATCCGCTACGACCAGCTGATCGTGGCGCTCGGCTCGGTGTCACGCGTGCTACCCGTGCCCGGGCTCGCGGAGCATGGCCTCGGCTTCAAGACGATCTCGGAGGCGATCGCGCTGCGCAATCGCGCCCTGCTCAACCTCGAGATCGCCGAGTCGCTCGAGGATCCTGAGGAGAGGCGCGAGTACCTCACCTTTGTGTTCGTGGGCGCGGGGTACGCCGGGCTCGAAGGGATCGCCGAGCTGCAGGATTACGTGGCGGACGTGATCGAGCGCTACCCGCGCTGCCGCCTGCAGGGCACGCGCTGGATCCTCGTGGAGGCGCTCGACCGCGTGATGCGGGAGACGCCGCCAAGCCTCGCCGAGTTCGCCACCCGGGAGCTTCGCGGCCGTGGCATGGAGATCCGCACCGGCACCCGTGTGGAGGCGGTCGGCACCGACTCGCTCACCCTCTCCACCGGCGAGACGATCCCGTGCCGCATGGTGTGCTGGACGGCGGGGGTGAAACCGTCGCCCGTCGTGCGTGAGCTGGGCCTGCCGCTGGGCTCGGGCGGCCGCATCGAGGTGGACGAGACCCTTCGCGTGCGCGGGCATGAGAACGTGTGGGCGATCGGCGACGCCGCGGCCGTGCCCGATCCGGCGAAGGACGGGAAGGAGGCGTGCCCGCCCACCGCGCAGCACGCGCTGCGCCAGGGGCGGCTCGTGGCGGACAACGTGGCGGCGACGCTAGGCCACGGACAGGTGAAGCCCTTCCGCTACAAGACCCTCGGGGTGTTTGCCGACCTGGGCAGCCACAAGGCGGTGGCCACCATGCTCGGCGTCAAGCTGCGCGGTTTCCCCGCCTGGTGGGCGGCGCGCACGTACCACCTGGCCGCCATTCCCGGCTTCGGCAGGCGCATGCGACTGCTCGTGGACTGGACGGTGGGACTCTTCTTCGGCCGCGCCTCCGCCGAGCTCGGGCAGCTCGGCCACCCGCCGTCGCTGAAGGGCTACCTCGAGACACCGCAGCCCGGCGCGGACCACGAGGAGACGGCCTGACCGCCGCCCCCTCAGACGTCTCGTTCCGGGACGGCACCGCGGCGGACCTCGAGGCAACGTTCGCGCTGTCCGAGCGCGCCATCTACGAGGCAGCGGTGAAGAGGGGCGTGCTGCCGTCCGGCCGCCAGCCCAGCGCTGGGCAGACGCGCGCGAGCTGGCGCCGCCACAAGCCGCTGATCGAGTTCCTCCAGGCGCAGCCCGGCACTCGCTACCGCGTCTGCGAGCGGGCGGGGGAGCCCGTGGGCTACGCGCGCGCCGTCCGCTTCGGGGAGATGGAGGAGCTCACCGAGCTGATGGTGGAGCCGCGACATCAGGGGCAGGGGATAGGCCGCGCGCTGCTCGAGCAGTGCTGGCCGGGCGACCCCACACCCGAGCTCGGGCGGGTGGTGGTGGCCACCGGCGAGCCCACCGATCTCGGGCTCTACATGGAGTTCGGCGTGATGCCGGTGGCCGGCCACTGGCACATCCGCCAGCGCACCGACCGCTATCTCGAGCGCCGCTCGCAGGAGTTCGAGCGGGTGGAGACGGCCGTGCACGTTCTGAAGGCCGACCGCGCGGTGGCGGAGTGGCAGCGCCTCGAGCCGCCGGTGGTGGGGCACTCGCGGCCGGCGCTGCATGAGTTCTTCTGCCGCGATCGCACCTGCCTCGCCACGATCGACCCGCAGACCCACGAGGCCACGTCGCTCTGCTGGGTGAGCGGCGAGGGCGAGATCGGCCCGGCCGTTGGCGCCACACCGGCGGACATCGTGCCGGTGGTGCTCGCCGCGCTCGACCGCGTGGCCGCCACGATCGAGCCTGAATACCTGAGCCTCTTCACCACGACCATCGCCTGGTGGCTCCTGCGCCGCCTGCGCGGCCTCGGCTTCGAGATCTGGTGGCCAAGCTGGGTCATGTGCTCGGTCCCACTGCCAGGCCTGGACCGCTACGTCCCAACCCGCCCACCACAACTCCTATGACCATGCCCGATGCCCTATGCCCTATGCCCCATGCCCGATGCCCCATGCCCCATGCCCTATGCCCTCCGCCCTCCGCCCTCCGCCCTCCGCCCTATCCTTAACCCATGCGTGAAGCAGCCGGTGATCTAGGCCGCAAAGCACTGGCCCTGCTGGTCCTTCTGGTAGCGGCCTGGATCCTGTTCAAGCTCGTTCTCGGCGTCGTGGCCGTGGTCGCCTGGATCGTCGTGGTGGTGCTCGCAATCGCCGCGATCGTCTGGGCGCTCAGAGTGCTCTGACACCGCCGATGCACCGACCCCTCTTCGCTCGCATCCAGGCGAGGGCCAGCGCGATCGAGGAGCGAAGAGGAGGCGCCGGCCGTCGCCGCCAGTTGCTGGACGGCCTGGCTGGGCGCGTGGTGGAGGTGGGCGCCGGCAGCGGCGTGTCGTTCGCGCATTACCCGGCTTCGGTGACCGACCTGCTGGCAGTCGAGCCGGAGTCAGACCTTCGGGAACGAGCCACGCGAGCCGCGGCGAGCGCGCCGATTCCGGTGCGTGTGGTCGATGGTCTGGCCGAGCGCCTCCCGGTGGCGGACGGCTCGGCGGACGCCGTCGTGATGGCGGGAGTGCTCTGCAGCGTGGATGACCCGAGCGCAGTTCTCGCTGAGGTGAAGCGCGTGTTGCGCCCCGGCGGCGAGCTCCGCTTCTACGAGCACGTGGCCGCTCGCAATAAGCGGCTGGCGGCTTTCCAGCGACTGCTCGATGCGACCTTCTGGCCACGGCTCTTTGGCGGCTGCCACACCGCGTGTGACACCGAGAAGACGCTGGTTGCCTCCGGTTTCGCGATCGAGGCGCGCGAACGCTTTTCCTTTCGGCCGACCTTGCTGGCCACTCCTGTCGCACCTCGCATCCTCGGACGCGCACGCTGCGACAATTAGGGCCGATGGCCTACATCGTCTTCATCTTCTTCACCGGGCTCTCAGCCGGGATCGTGGCGAAGACGCGCGGCAACTCGTTCTGGCTGTGGTTCGCGATCGGTTTCGTGCTGCCGGTGTTCGGCACCATCGCGGCGCTGCTCTACAGGCGCGATTCCGAGGTGGAGAAGCGCGAGTGCCCGGAATGCGGCAACACGATCGCGATCCACGACCAGGTGTGCATGAAGTGCGGCCGCGACCTCGAGTGGTCGGGCGAGAACTTCGCCGTCAGCTAGCCGCCCGGGGCCACGAACAGGTAGCGGTTGAGGCTGAAGAAGTAGTTCGGCCCGAGCGACCGCAGGTCGTCCTCCCACTCGCGTGCCTCCTCCGCGCTGATGCCCTGCCGTCCCGCCACGAAGCGGGCGATCATGCCGAGGATGTGGGCGCTGTAGGTGTCGGGGTCGTAGCCCACGTTGAGCACCGGCACGACGGCGGCGTGCGGCACCGCGAAGCCGGCTTGCGCGAGCAGCTCCGGCAGCCGGCGCGGGAGGTGCGGGTGTGCGAGGTGTTCGTCCCACGCGCGCAGCACCCGTGCCATACGCGCGTGATCGCTCGAGCGCCACACGATCGAGTCCCAGTCCGTGTCGAGCACGAGCAGGCGGCCGCCCGGCCGCAGCACCCGCCGCGCCTCGCGCAGCGCGCCCTCGATGTCGGCCACGTACTCGTACACCTGGGTGGAAACGGCGGCGTCGAAGCTCTCGTCCGGCACCGGCAGCGAGAGGGCGTCGCCTTCGCTCAGCTCCATGTGCGGCAGCGCGCGCCGCGCGGCGATCGCGAGCATCGCGGGGCTCGGGTCGATGCCGTGCACGAAGCCCTCGGGTCCCACCAAGGCGGCCATCTCCTCCGCCAGGTAGCCGGGTCCGCAGCCGATGTCCAGCACCCGCTCGCGCGGCTGGAGCTCGAGAGCAGCCAGGGTGGCCTGGCGCTGCCGGACGACGTCCGGGGTGGCATACGTGGCCTCCACCGCGCGGGAGGCGTCCTCGTCAAATTGGAGCTGATCGGTCATGGGCGAGGAGTCTCTCAGCCCGCAAGAGACCCTGCCGGAGGGCCAGAATCCCGCTGGTAGACTCGCTTTCCCGGCCGGGCCAGCCGGCACTCACCCCATCTTTGGAAAGGAGGTTCGCGATGCGAGCAGTCGAGGCGATCATGGAATGCCTGAAGGCGGAGGGCGTCGACACGGTATTCGGCATCCCAGGTGGCGCGAACCTCCCGACCTACGACGCCCTGTACGACGCCGGCATCCGCCACGTGCAGTGCCGCCACGAGCAGGGGGCGGGCCACGCGGCCGAGGGCTACGCCAAGGCCAGCGGGCGCGTGGGCGTGGCGCTCGCCACGTCGGGCCCCGGAGCCACCAATCTCGTCACGCCGATCGCCGACGCGATGATGGACAGCGTGCCCACCGTGTTCCTCACGGGACAGGTGCGCACCGAGCTGCTCGGCACCGACGGCTTCCAGGAGGCCGACATCAGCGGCATCACGATGCCGATCGTCAAGCACTCGATCCTGATCCAGGACCCCCGCGAGATTCCTCAGGCGATCCACGAGGCGTTCCACATCGCGCGCACCGGCCGTCCCGGCCCCGTGCTGGTGGACGTGCCGCAGGATCTGTCCCGGGCGGACATCCCGTACGAGCCTGTGGACTCGGTGAGCCTGCCGGGCTACCAGCCCACCACCGAGGGCAACGCCAAGCAGATCCGGCTGGCGGCCAAGGCACTCGCCAACGCGCGCCGGCCGGTGATCTACGCGGGCGGCGGCGTGGTGAACGCGGATGCGGGCAGGGAGCTCGTGGAGCTCTGCACCTCGGACCGCTTCCCGGTCACCTGCACGCTGATGGGCCTCGGCGCGTTCCCGGGCACGCACGAGCAGTGGCTCGGCATGCTGGGCATGCACGGCCTGCGCGCGGCCAACTACGCGATGGACGAGGCGGACCTGATCTGCGCGATCGGCGCCCGCTTCGACGACCGCATCACGGGCAAGCTGTCCGAGTTCGCGCCGCGGGCGAAGTTCATCCACATCGACGTCGACCCGGCGGAGATCTCGAAGAACGTGCCGGCGCACATCCCGATCGTGGGCGACGCCAAGAAGGTGCTGCCGAAGCTCACGCGGGAATACCGCGCACTCGAGACCGACGGCTCGCGCCTCGAGGCGTGGTGGCAGCGGATCAACACCTGGCAGGAGAAGTTCCCACTGCGCTACGACGATTCGGAGGACGCCGAGATCAAGCCGCAGCGAATGGTCGAGGCGATGTACGAGGCCACGGGCGGCGAGGCGATCATCACCTCGGACGTGGGCCAGCACCAGATGTGGGCCGCGCAGTACTACAAGTTCCCGCAGGCCCGGCGCTGGATCAACTCCGGCGGGCTCGGCACGATGGGCTTCGGCCTGCCGTCCGCGATGGGCGCGAAGGTCGGGTGTCCCGACCAGCCGGTGGTGTGCCTCGCCGGCGACGGCTCGCTGATCATGAACTGCCAGGAGCTCGCCACGTGCGTGACCGAGCAGATCCCGGTGAAGGTGTTCCTGATGAACAACGGCTACCTGGGCATGGTCCGCCAGTGGCAGGAGCTGTTCTGGGACCGCCGCTACTCGTCCGTGGAGATGGGCGCGAGCCCGGACTGGGTGAAGCTCGCCGACGCGTTCGGCGCCGTGGGCATGCGGGTGACCGACAAGAACGACGTGGTGGACGCCATGAAGACCGCCCTCGAGACCGACGGCCCCGTGCTCCTCGACGTCCACGTGACGAAGGAGGAGAACTGCTACCCGATGATCCCGGCCGGCCAGGCCGCCCGGGACATGGTGGGCTGAGCGATGGGTGAACCAGGAACCAAGGAAATCCTGAATCTCGAGGATCTCGAGGCAAGCGGTGGCATCCATACCGGCCGCAAGCACGTCCTCTCGATCCTCGTTGAGAACAAGCCGGGCGTTCTGGCCCGGGTGGCCGGGCTGTTCGCGCGCCGCGGCTTCAACATCGGGTCGCTGGCCGTTGGCCCCACCGACGACGCCGCGATCTCACGCATCACGCTCACGGTCGACGGCGCGCTGCATCCGATCGACCAGGTGACGAAGCAGCTGCACAAGCTCGTCAACGTGATCAAGATCCGCGACCTCGAGCCATCCGAGACGGTGTCCCGGGAGCTCGCGCTGTTCAAGATCTCGGCGGACAGCGATACGCGGCGCGAGATCCTCGAGTTCACGGAGATCTTCCGCGGCAACGTGGTGGACGTGTCCAAGCGTTCGGTGACCGTGGAGATCACCGGGCCGGACGACAAGATCGAAGCGTTCGAGCGCAACATCCGGCCGTTCGGGCTGATCGAGATGGTGCGCACGGGCGAGATCGCGGTCTCGCGCGGGCGCAGCGCCACCTAGCGGCATCTTGACCACGAGGACGCAACCAGGAAGCGGGCCCTTCCGGCTCGCCGATTCCGCATGGGCGCTGCTCGAGCAGCGGGTGGAGCGCGCGCTGAGGCGTGCGCGGCGCGAGCGGCGGCGCGTGATCGCGAGCGTGACCGTGACGGTGCCGGCGGAGCTGCATCTGACGGCCGCCGTGCTGGCGGCCCGCCGGGCTGAGGACCGCTTCTTCTGCCTCGAGCAGCCCGACCGCGAACGCTCGGTACTCGCCGCGCTGGGCGCGGCGGCGATCGTGGAGGCGAGCGGGGACCAGCGCTTCCGGATGGCCGCCTCGGCGTGTCGCGAGCTGGCGCGCGGAGCGGAGGCGGCGGACACCGCGGAGGATCCGCCCGGCGCCGGCCCGGTGTGGGTGGGCGGCTTCGCCTTCGCGCCGGAGGGCGGGTCCGCGCCGGAGTGGGCGTCGCTCGCGCCCGCTCAGCTCGTGCTGCCCGAGCTGTCGCTGGCTCGCCGCGGCGGGGAGGCGCGCCTCACGCTCACCGCCGTGCTCGACGGAGACGAGTCCGCTGACGCTGTGCTTGGGCGGCTGCGCCGGCGGGCGAACGCGCTCGAGCCCGCTCCGATGCCTCTGTTCGACCCCGACCCGGTGGCGAGCGCCCGCGTGGCGGGTGCCGCGCCGCCCGAGCACTACGAGTCGGCCGTGGCGCGCGCGGTGGAGCACATCCGCGCGGGTGAGATCGAGAAGGTCGTGCTCGCCCGTGAGGTGCGGGTGCATGCGCCGCGCGAGATCGACCCGGCGCCGCTGTACGACGCCCTGCGGGCCGCGTTCCCGGCCTGTTACTGCTACCTCGTTGGCACCCCGGAGCTGTCCTTCATCGGGGCGAGCCCGGAGCTGCTCGTGCGCCGGGACGGCGCCCGGGCACAGACGGTGGCCCTCGCCGGCACCACGCGCCGCAGCGCGGACCCGTCGGTGGATGACCTGCTGGGCGAGCAGCTCATGCAGGGGACGAAGGAGCGCGAGGAGCAGGCCATCGTCGCGCGCCGCATCGAGCGCAACCTGCGTCCCGTGAGCGTATGGGTGGCGGCCGCCGAGGAGCCGGTGCTCGTGAAGGTGCAGAACGTCCAGCACCTCGCCACGCCCATCCGCGCCCAGCTGGCGGACCCGGTGCCGTGCGTGGAGCTCGCGGGGCGGTTGCATCCCACCCCGGCCGTGGGCGGCGAGCCGCGGGACCATGCCTACCGGCTCATCCCGGCGCTCGAGGGGCTCGACCGCGGCTGGTACGCCGGCACGGTGGGGTGGACGGACCTGTCGGAGGACGGCGAGTTCTGCGTGGCGATCCGCTGCGCGCTCCTGCGCGGCAGCGTCGCGCATCTCTACGCCGGCAACGGCATCGTGCGCGACTCGGATCCCGCGGACGAGCTGGCGGAGACCGAGGTGAAGCTCCAGGCGCTGCTGCCGCTACTGGCGTAGTCCGCTGGCGCTTGCGCGCCGCATGCGGTTACGATGGCGCAGATGAGGCGGGTTCTGGTCCTCCTTGCGCCTGTCGCTGTGCTCGGGCTTGCGCTGGCGTTCGGTGCCGGCGCGTTCGGCGCGGGGCGACCGGTCTGCGGTGTCTTCACGAATGGTGACGATCCGCCCTGCCAGCTCACCGAAGGCCCGGACAACGTCAACGCGCTCGGCGGCAACGACGATGTGGAGGGGCTGGGCGGCGACGACGTCCTCAACGGCGGGGACGGCAACGACCACCTGATCGGCGATGACGGCAACGACACGCTGATCGGCGGCGCGGGGAACGACACGCCGACGGGGCTCGCGGGCGACGACAACGTGCAGGGCAACGAGGGAGACGACTCGATCCTGCTCGGCACGGGTGACGACACCGCCGACGGCGGAGCGGGGAACGACATCATCTCCGGCGACGTGGGCAACGACACGATCGCGGGCGGCGACGGCAACGACCGCCTGGACGGCGGGGCGGGCCTCGACAACCTCTCCGGCGGCGCCGGCGACGACACCCTGTCGGGCGGCGACGACAACGACACGCTCGACGGCGGCGACGGCAACGACAGCCTCAACTCCGGCGCGGGCGACGACCACGTGACCGGCGGCGCCGGCAACGACACGATCACCGTCCTCGCAGGCAACGACACCGCGGACGGCGGCGCGGGCAACGATTCGCTCACAGGCGACGTTGGCGACGACACGCTGTCGGGTGGCGCCGGCCGCGACCGTGTGTCGGGCGGCGACGGCACCGACACCCTCAGCGGGGGCTCCGGACCCGACACCGTCACCGGCGGCAACGGCAACGACGTGATGGACGGCAACTCCGGCAACGACAACATGAGCGGAAATGCCGGCAACGACAGCATCAACGGCGGCAACGGAAGCGACTCGATACACGGCAACGACGGCAACGACGTGCTCGTGGGCGGCATCGGGAACAACAGCCTCTTCGGCGACAACGGCAACGACAAGATCGTGGGCGGCTCGGGCCGCGACCACATCGTGGGCGGCGCCGGCCGCGACCGGATCAGCTCAGGCGGCGGCAACGACTTCGTGGTCGGGAACTCGGGCAACGACGTGATCAACTCCGGCTCGGGCAACGACGTGGTGAACGGCGGCAGCGGCCGCGACCGCATCAACGCGGGCAGCGGCAACGACAAGGTCAACGTCCGCGACGGGCGCAAGGACGTCGTGAACTGCGGCTCCGGCAAGGACGACGTGCTCGCAGACAAGGTCGACGTCCTGCGCGGCTGCGAGACCAAGCGCGTGCCCTAGCGGCGCTTGCGCCCGCGGCCGCGGGCGGATACTTCAGCCATGGACCCGCGACGCTTAGCACTCGCCGTCGGCGCCGGGCTGGCGCTGGCGGACGCGTCGATCGTCACGCTCGCGCTGCCGGACATCCTGCGTGAGCTCGACACCACGATCGAGGGCGTGGCCGCGGTGATCGGCCTCTACACGCTCGTGATCGCCTTCGCTCTGCTTCCGTTCGAGCGCCTGGCTTCGCACTGGTCCGTGAGAACGGTGGGCGCAGGCGGCTTCGCGCTGATGGCGGCGGCGAGCGGTGTGTGCGCCGCGGCGAACACACTGCCGGTGTTGCTCCTGGCGAGAGGCGCGCAGGCACTCGGCGGCGCGGCCGGGCTGGCGACGGTGTTCGAGCTGCTCGGCGGTCACCGCGGGCGGGGCCGCGCGCTGTGGGTGTGGACGGCGGTGTTCGCAACGGCCGTCGGGCCCGCAATCGGCGGCGCGCTCACCCAGGCGTTCAGCTGGCGAGCGATCTTCGTCTTCCAGGTGCCGATCGCCGCGGTGGGGGCGGTGGCCGTGCTCGCGGGACCGGCGCAGGCTCCGCCCACCGTGGAGGAGCCTGCCGAGCGGCACGCCTTCGCCTGGCGCCCGGCGCTGGCGCTCGGACTCGTGTCTGCCTCGCTCGCGGCCGTGCTCTTCCTGCTCGTGCTGCTGCTGGTGGCCGGCTGGAACGTGAGCCCGCTGGCGGCCGCCGGAGCGGTCACGGTCATCCCGATAGCGGCTATCGCCGGCGCGAGGATCGGAGGCGATCCGCTCACGCGCGCGGTCGCGGGCTGCGCGCTCGTGGGCGGCGGAGTGCTCGCGCTGGCCTGGCTTCCCACGGCGTCGCTGTGGTGGACGGTTATCCCGCAGCTGCTCGCAGGTGCCGGGATGGGCCTTGCGCTCACCTCGCTTGCCGGGGACCTACTGCCCGAGCGCACGCCGCGGGACGCCGCCCGCCTCCTGACGATCCGTTACGCCGGCATCGCGGCCATCCTCGCCATCGCCGCGCCGATCGCGGCCCACGAGCTGAACGTGGCCACGCAGAAGGCGCGCGAGCAGGGAGTGGCGCTGGTGCTCGATGCGTCCCTCCCGCCGCTGGACAAGATCAAGCTCGCGCCCGCGCTGCTCGATGGGGTGGAATCGAACCAGCCGCGGAAGGGGCTTCGCCGAGCCGTCGCGGCCGAACGCGGCCGCTTCAGCGGGTCGAATCTCGTCGCCTACAACGAACTCGGCCGCCGTGCCGACGACACGCTGATCGCGGCGGTGGGGAAGGCGTTCCGCTCGTCGTTCCTGATCGCGGGCGCGGCCGGTTTCCTGGCCGCGCTCCTCCTCCTCGCCGGCGTGCGGCTCGCGGCCCTGGCGGCAACGGCGGCGGTGGCGATCGGGGTGCCGCTGGCATACGCGGGCCTGTACAGAGCAGTGGCGCCCAGCCCGCCCGCGATCCTCAACCCCTGCACCGCCCAGCGCACGGCCCCGAGCGCCGGCGGCCTGACCGGCTTTCTCCAGCAACAGGCGCTCGCGCTGCTCGATCGAACCGCGTGCCGCCTCGGCTCCTCGCGTGAGGAATTGGTGCTGGCGCTGGCGGACAAGGCCGACGCGGAGCGCTTCAAGCGCAAGTACGGGGTCGACCCGCGCAGCGCCTCGGGCCTCCTCCGGTCGCTCTTCGGCGGCTGACCAAGCTCACGTCAAGTCGTGGCGCGTGATGCGCGTGGCGACCCTGGGCCAAGCGGGAGGTCGAGCTCGCCCGAGCTGGCCTGCTTGCCGCAGCGGTCGCAGCGCCAATCCGGCCCGATGTTGCCGCCGCAGCCGGCGTGGAGGGTGAGTCGCGGCGGGCCGTTAGGCGTGGGGTAATGCCGGTCGCCCCACTTCATCAGGGCAAAGAGCACGGGTCCGAGCTCTCGCCCCTTCTGGGTGAGCACGTACTTGGGCCGCCCGGGACGCTCCGGGTCCGCCACCCGCTCGAGCACGCCCTCATCGCACAGAAGCTTGAGCCGGTTGGTGAGCACGTTCGACGCGATCCCGAGGCTCTCTTGGAACTCCTCGAAGCGCGTCAGGCCCACCACGGCGTCACGCACGATCAGCATCGTCCAGCGTTCGCCGGTGACTTCGAGCGCACGGGCGATCGAGCAGACCTGGTCTGGATAGTCGCGCTGCAGCACGGTTCCTAAAGAGTAGCCCACTTGCTTGACAAAAGTTAGGGTCATCTTTACGGTGGCTTGCGTCAAGCAAGGCAGGCCACAAGCGAAGGAGCAAACCGATGCTGGGAAGACTCGCCACGTTCCTTGACGCCAATGCGCGCCGGGTGCTCGCTCTCACGGTTGTGGCCGCGGCGATCGCGGGAGCGGTGGGCACGTCGGTGGCCAAGCACATGAGCCCGTACGGGGCGAAGGACGCGGCCACGCAGAGCGTGCAGGCCACGAACCGCTTCGAGCATGCCGCCGGGCGGCAGATCGACGCGGGAGTGGTTGCTCTCGTCCAGCCGGGGCGGGTGCGCAGCGCGGCGGCGAAGGCGCGCGTCCGGGAGGTCGCGGCGCAGCTGCGCGCGCAGCCGGACGTGGCGCGCGTGGCGAGCTACTACGACACGCACGACCCGGCGATGGTCTCGCGCGACGGCCGCTCGACCTATGTGCTCGCCTACTTCAGGCCGCTGCCGGACAAGACGCTCCAGGATGTGGCGGACCACATCAAGAACGGCTTCTCCGGCCAGCGAGACGTCAAGCTCGGCGGCGAGGCGATCGCCAGCGCGCAGGTGAACTCGCAGGTGGGCAAGGACCTCGCACATGCGGAGCTGCTCGCGTTCCCGTTCATCTTCCTGCTCTCGCTCCTCTTCTTCAGGTCGCTCGTGGCGGCCCTGCTGCCGCCGCTCCTCGGAGGCCTCGCGATCGTCGCCACGTTCTTCGCGCTGCGGATCGTCACGAGCTTCGCGGACCTGTCTGTGTTCTCGCTCAACCTGGTCACCGGACTCGGGCTCGGGCTCGCGATCGACTACAGCCTCTTCATGGTCTCGCGCTACCGCGAGGAGGCGGCGAGCTCGGGCTTCGGCGTCACCGCGCTTCGGCGCACGCTTCGGACCGCCGGGCGCGCGATCGTGTTCAGCTCGCTCACGATCGCCGCCGCGGTGGCCTCGCTGGCGATCTTCCCCCAGCGCTTTCTGTACTCGATGGGCATCGCCGGGGCGCTCGTCGCTCTGCTCGCCGCGGGTCTGGCGCTCGTGGTGTTGCCGGCGCTGCTGAGCGTCCTCGGCCCGCGGGTGAACGCGTTCGCACCGAGGAGGCTCGCGCGGGCCGCCGAGCGAGAGGCCCGGCGCGAGGACCGCGGCGGGTGGTACCGGCTGTCGCGCTTCGTTATGCGCCGGCCGGCGCCCATCGCGGCCGCGAGCGCGGCGTTTCTGATCGTGCTCGGCATTCCGTTCTGGAGCATCAGGTTCACGTCGGTGGACGCGAGCGTGCTGCCTTCGAGCGCGAGCGCACGACAGGTCGACGACATCCTGCACCGCGAGTTCCCACCCAACCGGACCGCACCTGTGGAGGTGGTGGTGGGCGCGCCCGCACGCTCACCTCAGGTTCGGGCGCTCGCCCATCGGATCCAGGCGCTGCCCGACGTGTCAGCGGTTGCGCCCGCCCAGCCGGCCGGCACCGCTACCTCGCTGCTGGCGGTCGCGCCCGAGCAGGGGCCGCTCACGGGAACCACTCAGCGCCTCGTGAAGAGCGTGCGAGCGCTGGACGAACCGTTCTACGTGGGCGTCGCCGGGCAGACGGCTTCGTTCGTTGATCTCGAGCACAGCCTGGCCACCCACCTTCCGGCGGTGCTCGGGGCCGTGATCGGCGCGACGCTGATCATCCTGTTCCTGCTCACCGGCTCCGTTGTGCTCCCGGTCAAGGCGGTGCTGATGAACGCGCTCAACCTGAGCGCCGTGTTCGGCATCCTGGTGCTGCTCTTCCAGCACGGCAACCTCGAGGGTGTCCTCGGGTATCGAGGCCAGGGCGCTGTGGACGCCACCCAGCCGATCCTGCTGTTCGCCGTCGGGTTCGGGCTGTCCACGGACTACGCGGTGTTCCTGCTGTCGCGGATCAAGGAGGCGCACGACGCTGGGATCCCGAACTCCGAGGCAGTCGCCACCGGGCTCGAGCGTACGGGCCGCATAGTCACCGCGGCGGCGTTGTTGTTCGCCGTGGCGATCGGCGCGTTCGCCACGTCGCAGATCGTGTTCATCAAGGAGCTCGGAATCGGCACAGCACTGGCGGTGCTGATCGACGCCTCGGTCATCCGCGCGCTGCTCGTGCCCTCGCTCATGGCGCTGCTGGGCTCCGCCAACTGGTGGGCGCCCACGCCGCTCCGGAGGGTCTACGAGCGCTTCGGCTGGCGCGAGTACGCCAGGCCGCTACCGGCACCATCGAATTGACCGACTCTCACGAGAGGAGAGCCCCATGAGCAACCCGCAAACCACACCGCCGGCCCCGGCAGCGAACGGATTCGAGCTGGTCGATCCGGGCGAGCCCGCGGCGTCGGGGATCGAATCCGCGATCGCGCGCAACCGCGCGTTCGCAGCGGCCGGCGGCCATCAGGGCGCTGTCGTGTTCCCCCACCTGCGCCTGTTCGTGATCACGTGCCTTGACCCGCGGACGGACCCGGCGCACTTCCTCGGGCTCGAGCTGAGCGACGCGATGGTGGTGCGCAACGTCGGCGGACGCGTGACCCCCGAGGTGATCAACGACATCGGGTTCATCGCCCAGATCACCGAACGGGTGCTGCCCGACGGCCCACTGTTCGAGGTCGCCGTGATCCACCACACACAGTGCGGATCCGGTGCGCTCGCCGACGACGGCTTCCGCCATGCCTACGCCGAGCGGATCGGAGTAGACGAGTCCGGCCTCCGCGATCACGCGGTGCTCGACCCTGCGGCCACCGTCACGCGCGACGTCGAGCGCCTGCGCTCCGCACCCGCGATCCCCGGGCGAGTGGCCGTGTCGGGTCACGTGTACGACGTCACCACCGGGCTGATGGAGACGATCCTCCCGGCGCGCTAGGCAGCCGCCAGCGCGTTGTCCACGGCCTCGAACAGGTCGCGGTGGATGCGCACGTTCGCGTCTCGGTCGGTGCGCACCTCGATCAGCCCGGGCGCGCCGGCCCCGGCGCGGATGTCCTCGGTGTTGTGCGCCAGCGTGTGTGGCAGCCCGGCCAGGTCCGCTACCGCCTCGAGATTGAGTCCGCTCGGCGTGACCACGTGCTCGAGATACAGGGCGCCCTCCGCGTGCTCCGACACGGGCAGGAAGTCGAAGATGCCCCCGCCGCCGTTGTTCACGCACATGATCGTCAGCTCGGCGCGGCGGCGCCGGAACGCCATCAGGCCGCCGATGTCGTGCAGCAGCGCGAGCTCGCCGGTGAGCAGGAATGCGCGCCGGCCCTCGGCGATGGACGCGCCCAGCGCGGAGGAGATCGTCCCGTCGATGCCGTTGGCGCCCCGGTTCGACAGGAAGCGCAGCTCGGTGTCGGTTTGCGGGAAGAAGCTCTCCACGTCGCGGATCGGCATCGAGGAGGCCACCCACACGAGCGCGCCGTCCGGCAGCACGTCGGCGAGCGCGGAGTAGGCGCGCGGCTCGCTCGGATCGGGCGTCGCCGATAGCGCCTCGGGCACCAGCTGGTCCGCAAGCCGCCACGACGCGACCCACTCCGAGGGCGAGGGAGGCAGGCTCTCCTCGAGCGCCGCTGCCAGCATCTCGCAGGTGGAATCCGGGGCGGTGGCGACGATGCGCTCCGCCTCGCGCGTGGGCTCGTGCCACGAGGCGTCCGGGTCGATCACGATCTGACGCGTGCCGCTGAGCCACGCCCGCAGCGGCTTCGACGTGGGCGTGTCGCCCACGCGGATCACGAGGTCGGGCCGGTGATCCTCCGCGAAGCGCTCGCTCCGAAGCAGCACGTCGTAGTGGGCGACCACGTTCGAGCGGTCGTGCGGTCCGCAGCGGACGCCCGAGGTGGGCTCGGCGAGGATCGGCCAGCCGGTGGCAGCGGCAAGCCGGCAGGCAGAGGCCGCGATGTCATAGCGGGTGGACCCGGCCACGATCGCGCCGCGCCCGGCCTCGCCCACGTCGCGCTCGAGCAGCTCGATGATGGTGGGGGTGGCATCGCGCGGCGCGTCGGTCACCGTCACCCACGGACGGCTGCCAGGCCTGCCCTCCCATTCGGCGGGGTCGAGATCGCCGTCGGGGATCGGCGCGAGCGGCTCGCGCAGCGGGAAGTTGAGGTGCACCGGCCCCGGCCGGCCGTCCTCGGACGTGAACCACGCGCGGCACGCCAGCGAGCGGTGGTGCACGGCGGCTGCGCGCCCGGGCTCGTGGTTGCCCACCTCGCAGAACCACTTGACGGCGGCGCCGTAGAGCTTGAGCTGGTCGATCGCCTGTCCGGCGCCCGTGTCCCGCAGCTCGGGCGGACGGTCTGCGGTGAGCACGAGCAGCGGCACCGACGCCTCGCGCGCCTCCACCACCGCGGGCATCAGGTTCGCTGCCGCGGTGCCTGACGTGCAGGTGACCGCCACCGGCTTGCCGCTCGCCTTCGCGATCCCGAGCGCCACGTAGCCCGCCGAGCGCTCGTCGATCACGGACACGCACTCGAGCCGCCGGTCCGAGGTCATCGCCAGGATCAGCGGCGCGTTGCGCGAGCCGGGGCAGGTGACCACGTGCCGCAGCCCGCAGCGCGCCAGCTCGTCCACGAAAGCTTGGAGCGGGGCGAAGGTGCTGTTGATGGGCATCATGGGGGAATGAACCCGCTCGTCGCCTTCCTGCCCGGCTTCGCTCAACGCGGGGACGCCTGGGCTTCCGTGGCCGAACGGGTTGCGCAAAAGTACCGGAGCCTCGCCATCGACTTCTCCACGTGGACCTTCGACGGCCGCCTGCGCGAGGTGGCGGACCGTCTCGACGACGGCGACGTGGCGGTGGGCTACTCGATGGGCGGCCGCCTCGCACTGGCCGCGGCGCTCCGGCGGCCGGCGAAATTCGGCGGCCTCGTGCTCGTGGGCACGAGCGCCGGCATCGAGGACGCGGGCGCGCGCGCGGAGCGGCGGCTCGCCGACGAGGAGCTTGCCGACTGGATCGAGGAGCACACGATCGAGGAGTTCGCGGAACGCTGGGAGGCGCAGCCGGTGTTTGCCAGCCAGCCGCCGGAGCTGGTACGGGCGCAGCGCCCGGGCCGCCTCGCGCACGATCCCGCGCGGCTCGCGCAGCTTCTGCGCAGCGCGGGGCAGGGCATGTTCGACCCTGTGTGGCATCGCCTCGAGGAGATCGAGTGCCCGGTGCTCGCGGTGGCGGGCGAGTCCGATTCGAAGTACGCGGACGCGGCATACCGCATCGCGGAGCGGGTGCAGCACGGGAGCGCGCGGCTGATCCCGGGCGCGGGCCATGCGCCGCAGCTCGAGCGCCCGGATGAGTTCACGTCGGTGCTACTCGATTTCCTCGACGAGCACTTCGCCAAGGGCTGACCCGCTGGGCTCGACCCCAAGGCCGGGACCGGGAGGTACCGCCAGGAGCCCGTTCTGCGGCGGCGGCACCGCGCGGGCCAGCTCGGCGTCGAAGAGCTCGAGCGTGCCGAGCCCGCAGGCGAGCGACAGCCGCTCCCCTGCGGCGAGCTGCAGCGCAGCGGCGATTCCCCACGGGCCGTCGAGCGTGCTCGACAGAAACGGCGCGATGCCGAGCTCGGCCGCTCGGCGCAGCGCCGCCCGGGCAGGCTCGAAGCCGCCGCTGTGCGCGAGCTTGACGTTCACCACGTCGCACGCCTCGAGCTCGGCCGCGCGCTCCACGTCGTCCACGCCGGCCACCGACTCGTCGGCCGCGATCGGGGCGGACACGCGCTCGCGCACCTCGGCCAGCTCCTCGAGCGTCCGGCACGGCTGCTCCACGAACTGGAGGTCGAAGCGCTCGAGCTTGCGGATGGCACCCACCGCCTCGTCCACCGACCACGCGCCGTTGGCGTCGAGCCGCAGCGCGGGCCATGAGCCAATCGCCTCGCGCACCGCCGCCACGCGCTCCTCGTCGTCCGGCAGCCCGACCTTCAGCTTGAAGCAGGAGTAGCCCTCCCTCACGCCGTCCGCCGCGCGGGCGGCGGCCTCCTCCGGTGGCCCCGCCACCAGCGTGCGGTTCACCGGGATCGCGTCTGCACCGAGCTCGCCCACCGGCCGCCCCTCACGCCGGGCGTCGAGGTCGAGGCGCGCCATCTCCACCGCGGCACGCGCCTGCGGGGGCCGCCGTCCGCGCGAATGCCTCGTGAGAGTGGCGATCGCGCGTTCGAGCGGAATGCCGTCGTACGGCTCGAAGGGGGCGGCCTCGCCGTAGCCCACGTGACCGTCGGCGCTCTCGATCCGCAGCAGCAACAGCTCCCGCTCGGTCACGACGCCCGCGGACGTGGTGTACGGCTCGCGAAAGGGAAACGACAGCCGCAGAAGGCTGCGCTTCACGACAACAGCTCGCCCGCGGCGAGCAGGAGAGAGAACAGCGCCACCAGCCGGCCGGTGTCGGCCAGCGCCCGGTTGAGCGACGGTCCGTCCGAGCGCGTGTACACGGTGCGCACGAGCGGGGGCACGAGCGGCAGCGCGGCGAAGGTGAGCAACAACCATGCGGAGAGTCCGCCGGCGAGCCACACCACCACCGGCACGACGAATGCCGCTCCCACCATCACGGCGAACAGGAGCCGCGCGCGGTCGCGCCCGATGCGCACCGCGAGCGTGCGTTTGCCGGCGCGGCGGTCGGTCTCGATGTCGCGCACGTTGTTCACCACGAGGATCGCGGACACGAGCAGCCCGACGGGAACGGACAGGGCGAAGGCGGTCCAGTGCAGATGCTCGGTCTGGACGTAGTAGGAGCCCACCACCGCCACCACGCCGAAGAAGAGGAACACGAACAGCTCGCCGAGGCCCTCGTAGCCGTACGGCCGCGGACCGCCCGTGTACAGGACCCCGGCGAGAATCGAGGCGGCGCCCACCACGAGCAGCTGCCAGCCGGTGATGGCGATGAGGTACGCGCCCGCAGCCACGGCGATGCCGAACGCCACGTAGGTCCCGACGAGCACCTGCTTCGGCGGCATCAGCCCGCCGGCCGTCACGCGCACGGGCCCGAGCCGGTCCTCGGTGTCCGCGCCGCGCCGGGCGTCCGAGTAGTCGTTCGACAGGTTCGTGCCGATCTGGATGAACACGCTCCCGATCAGCGCGCACACGAACGCGAGCGGGCGGAACACGCCCTCGGTTCCCGCGAGCGCGGTACCCACGAGCACGGGCGCCACCGCGGCCGGCAGCGTGCGCGGCCGCGCGGCTGTGACCCAGAGGCGAAGTGCTCCCGCGGGAGCCGCCACTGCACGGCCCGCAGTCACGGCCGCCTGGGGAACCTTCCGAAGTCGGGCTTGCGCTTCTCGAGGAACGCGGTGCGTCCCTCGCGCGCCTCGTCGCTGGCGTAGAAGAGGAGATTGGTGTCGTGCGCGAGCTGCTGGAGGCCCGCCAGGCCGTCCTCCTCCGCGTTGAAGCTGGCCTTGAGGAGGCGCAGCGCGAACGGCGACATCTCGAGCATCTCGCGGCACCACTGCACCGTCTCCTGCTCGAGCTTCTCGAGCGGCACCACCGCGTTCACGAGCCCCATGTCGAGCGCCTGCTGCGCGTCGTAGCGGCGGCAGAGGAACCAGATCTCCTTCGCCTTCTTCTGCCCGATCTGGCGGGCGAGCAGCGTCGCGCCGAAGCCGCCGTCGAACGAACCCACACGCGGACCGTTTTGCCCGAACTTGGCGTTGTCGGCCGCGATGGTGAGGTCGCACACCACGTGCAGCACGTGTCCGCCGCCCACGGCCCAGCCCGCCACCATCGCCACGATCGGCTTGGGCAGGCGGCGCATCTGCACGTGCAGGTCCGTGACGTGGAAGCGGCCCACCTTGTGGCCCTCGCCCACGTAGCCGGTGTCGCCGCGCACCTTCTGGTCGCCCCCCGAGCAAAAGGCACGCGGCCCCTCGCCCGTGAGGATGATCACGCCCACCTCGCTGTCCTCGCGCGCCCGCTCGAAGGCGTCGGAGAGCTCGATCACGGTCTCCGGCCTGAAGGCGTTGTGAATCTCGGGCCGGTCGATCGTGATCTTCGCGATGCCCTCGGCCGTCTCGTATCTGATGTCCTCGTACTCGCCGGCTGGCTGCCAGTCGAGGGCGGGCTCGATCGTCTGCTCCACTGCCACGTGCTGCCTTTCTCTTGCTTGGACCGGGCCTACGATAAATCCCTTGGACGATCGGCTTACCCGCCCCGCGCTCATAACGTCGTCGAGCACGGTCACTTACGCCGAGCTGAGGGCGGGGGCGCACGCCACCGCTCGCCGGCTCGCGGCGCTGGGAGTTGGCGAGGGCGATCGCGTGGCCACCACGCTGCCGCCCTCGGTGGCTTTCGCTGAGTTGCTGCACGCGCTGCCGCTGCTCGGCGCGTCGCTGGTGCCGCTCAACACGCGACTCACCGATTCCGAACGGCGCTGGCAGCTCGATGACTCCGGCGCGCGGCTGTGCTTGGAGGAGCCGCTCGATGGCGAGGAGGCGGACGTCCGCCTGCGCGGGGAGGTGGACCCCGACTCGGAGCACTCGGTGATCTACACGTCCGGCACCACCGGGCGTCCCGCCGCCGTGTCTCTGACGCACCGCAACCACACCGCGAGCGCGATCGCCTCCGCCTGGAACCTGGGCGTGGATCCCGACGACCGCTGGCTGGGTGTCCTGCCGGTGTTCCACGTAGGCGGGCTCGCCGTCCTGCTTCGCAGCGCCCTCTACGGAACCGCCGCGCTGCTCCACGACGGCTTCGAGGTGGAGCGGGTGAAGGAAGCGTTCGAGCGCGGTGAGGTGACGCTGGCCTCGCTGGTTCCGACGATGCTGCGCCGCCTCGTGGACGCCGGCCTCGAGAGCTGGCCCCGGCTGCGCGCGGTGCTGCTCGGCGGCGGCCCCGTGCCGCGCGACCTGCTCGAGTGGTCCGCCGAGCACGGCTTCCCGGCTCTTCAGACGTACGGGATGACTCAGACCTCGTCGCAGATCGCCACACTCACCGCGGCCGAGGCGGTGCAGAAGGCGGGCTCGGCGGGACGACCCCTGCTCGGGGTGGATCTCTCGATCTCCGGGGAGGGCGAGATCCTCGCCCGGGGCCCGATGATCGCTCCGGGAGCGCTGGACCACGACGACGGCTGGTTACACACCGGCGACCGCGGGCGCCTCGACGCCGACGGCTACCTGTGGGTGGAAGGCCGCCTGAAGGACGTGATCGTCACGGGTGGCGAGAACGTGGCCTGCGCGGAGGTGGAGCGAGTGCTGGAGGAGCACCCTGCCGTGGTGGAGGCCGCCGTGGTGGGGCTGCCCGATGACGAGTGGGGCGAGGTGGTGACCGCGTTCGTGGTGCTGAACGGAGACGGGGCCGATCTGATCGAGCACTGCCGCGGCCGGCTCGCGGGCTACAAGGTGCCGCGCGCGCTTCACGCGGTCGACGCGCTCCCGCGCAACGCGGCGGGGAAGCTGCTGCGGCGCGAACTCGTCAGGTAGCGAAGCTCGAGATGGCGCGCTCGAGCTGCGGCGCGAGCCGCTGCCAGTCCTGCGGGAGCGCAGCGCCCACCACCACGGTGGATGCCCGCGAGCCGTGTACGAGGCACGCGATCTCGCGGTAGCGGGCGGACGTGGTGGCGTAGCGGTCGATCACGCACGTGCCGCCGCCGGTGCGGAATCGCAGGCCACGCGCGGCGGCCTCGGTGACCACGTTCGTGTCGCCCTCGTCCGCGTTGTGCGCGGGGCGGAAGCGCGTCCAGTTCGCGAGCGTCTCATTGCCCTGCTGCGGCGTGGCGTTGAGATAGCCGCGGATCTTGCCGTGCGGCCCCAGCAGTGCGGCCGACACGGTTCCGGGATCCGACCGGATCGACTGCCAGCCGGCCGGATACGCGAGCGTGGCCCGGCCGGACGCGAGCGTGGCGCGGGCCCATCCGGCGGGCGGAGCGGAGGGACTCAGCCAGGCGAACGCGCCTGCTGAACGGGTTGCCGCGCCGCCGCTGCCGGAGGAGCCGTGGCCTGCGCCGCCGCAGCCCGCGAATGCGAGGGCCGCGGCCAGCGCCAGGCCGGCAAGGCGGGGGAGCCGCCTAGATGTTGCCGTCGCCGTCACTCGGGCCGCCGTTGTTGTCCGAGTCCTGATCGCCGCCGTTGTGCTGCGGGATCCTCGAGTGATGGCGATGGTGCTTCTTCTTGTGATGGACGGCGACGTGTGCGTGCGTGCCGCCGGTGGCCTGCGCGACGCCTACCGTGGCGCCACCGAGCAGAGCCGCGAACGCAAGCAGGCTGATGCCCGCCTTGCGTAGCCGAGTTCTCATTGGGGTCGATCCTTCCGTGTGGGGGTGGAGGTCCATCTCCTGCTCAAGACGCGCAATCCGGGGCGAGCCTTCCCGCGCGGCGCGTCTTTAGCAGCCCGTTAGGCGCTGCGGGGAACCCGCAGCCCGGCCTCGGTTTTGCCCTCTGTGCGACCCCTCCCTGGACGACGACCATTCGAACATGAGCTCTACGAACAGGGAAAAGCGCGCCCGAGCGCGCGCTGAGCGAGAGGCAAGGGAACGCGCCACGGCGGACAGCCGCCGGCGCATCCGCAGGATCTACATGCTCGGCGGGGTGGCCGCGCTCGCCGCGGTGGTCGTGGCCGTGGGGGTGGCCTTGGGCGGCGGCGGTGGCGCCTCCAACAGCGCGAAGGCGCCCGCGCCCGTGCAGAGCGCCGGCATCTTCAAGGGCATCCCGCAGAAGGGCATCGCGCTCGGCAGTCCCAAGGCGCGGGTGACTCTCGAGGAGTTCGCCGATCTCCAGTGCCCGTACTGCCGCGACTACGCCCTCGACGGCCTGCCGAAGATCGTGCAGCGCTACGTGCGCACAGGCAAGGTCCGGCTCGAGTTCCGGACGATCGCGATCCTCGGCGATCAGTCCGTGCGCGCGGCTCAGATGGCGAACGCCGCACAGCAGCAGAACCATCTGTGGGAATTCATCGACCGCCTCTACGCGCAGCAGGGCGAGGAGAACACCGGCTACGTGACGCCGGAGTTCCTGCGCGGGATCGCCTCCGAGGTATCGGGCCTGGACGTGAACCGCGCCCTGAGCTTCAGCCAGACGCAGCGCTCGCTCGAGCCCCTCGCCAGCGCCCATGAGCGCGCGAACGCGCTCGGGATCGCCTCTACGCCGTCGTTCATGATCGGGCGGACCGGCGGCAAGCTGCACCGGCTCGAGGTGAGCTCGCTCGGCATCGACGGATTCGCGGGGCCGATCGAGCGGGAACTCGCGGCAGCGGGCTGAGACGACCAACGGGCGCCGCGGGATGGTTTCCGCGGCGCCCGTCGTCGGCCACTCGGGTGGGGGAGGGTCTAGCTATCCGAGCCGGGTAAGGGGAAGTGCTCCAGGACGGCTCGGGGCATGGCGGTCTGCATGGGGTCGATCCTTCTGTCGAGTCCAGACACTGCAGAAGACGCTGCGGGTGCGCCACTTCTGCCGCAGCGGCAGAACTTTCTCCGCTCCGGCGCGAAGCGGCGTTACGCGTTATGCCGTGCGGAGCACTGCGCCCAGGCGGCCGAGGAACCCGACGCCGCCGCCCTCGCTCTCCTGCGCTTCGCGTCGCAGTTGCCGGGCGCGCAGCTTGAGCATCTCCACGAGCTCGGCGCTGTGCCGGAACGGGTCGGCGATCGGGCGGCCGCCATCGAGCGGCAGCGCGGCCACCACGTCGCCACCGAGCTGCGCCACGAGCACGTCGCCAGTGGGCATGTTCACGCCCTCCAGGGCGGCAAGCAGGCGGAGAGCGTCGGCATCGGATGCAGCGGCGGGGCGCACGGTCAGACAGTCGTCCGGAAGCGCCTCCGGCTCCTCGGGCACCCGCTGGGCACGCGCCTGGCGGCGGAGGTCGCCGATGTGCTGCTGGGCCATCTCATTGCTCAAGAACGGGTTCACTTCTCGCTCCTTCCGCTGTAACCACTGTCAGAAGTATACCAGTTACGTAACCACTGAAACATGGTTGGCGGTTTGGTTCCGCGGGGTCGCGAGCAAAACGTCCGAACGCCCCTCTTCGTGAGGTCATCACTAGAGTCCCGCGCCGTGATCTACGACAAGGACGCAGACCTCTCAAAGCTGGACGGCAAGACCGTCGCCATCCTCGGCTACGGCTCGCAGGGACACGCGCACGCGCTCAACCTCAAGGACTCCGGCGTGAACGTCGTGGTCGGATTGCGCGAGGACTCGGCGTCGGCGCCGAAGGCGCGCTCCGATGGCCTCACCGTGCTGTCCATCGCGGACGCCGCGAGCGAGGGCGACGTGGTGATGGTCCTGCTACCGGACGAGCGCCAGGCGGACGTGTGGCACTCGGATATCCAGGACGGCATCGCTCCGGGCAACATGCTGATGTTCGCCCACGGCTTCTCGATCCACTTCAAGCAGATCGAGCCGGGGCCCGAGATCGACGTGGGCATGGTCGCGCCGAAGGGCCCGGGTCACCTCGTTCGCCGGCAGTACGTCGAGGGCAGCGGCGTTCCGGGCCTCGCGGCGATACATCAGGACGCCACCGGCAACGCGCGCGACCTCGTGCTCGCCTACGCCAAGGGCATCGGGTGCACCCGCGCGGGCGTGATCGAGACCACCTTCAAGGACGAGACGGAGACCGACCTCTTCGGGGAGCAGGCCGTGCTGTGCGGGGGGCTCTCGGAGCTGGTGCGCGCCGGTTACGAGACCCTCGTTGATGCCGGTTACGACCCGCGGCTCGCGTACTTCGAGTGCCTCCACGAGCTCAAGCTCATCGTGGATCTCATGTACGAGAAGGGCATCACGGGCATGCGCTACTCGATCTCGAACACCGCCGAGTACGGCGACCTCACCCGAGGCAAGCGGATCATCGACGACCACGTGCGCGCGGAGATGAAGAAGGTGCTCGGCGAGATCCAGTCCGGCGACTTCGCTCGCGAGTGGATCGCCGAGAACAAGGCGGGCCAGGAGAACTTCCAGCGCATGCGGGAGGAAGAGAAGAACCACCAGGTTGAGGTGGAAGGCAGGGAGCTGCGCTCGCATATGCCTTGGATCAACCAGGAGTGGTAGCTGGTGACTAGTGACTGGTGACTGGTCCAGCCACGAGTCACCAGTCACCCGACACGACTGCCCCCTTCGCTATCTTGGGCAACCCGCCGATGAGTGATCCGTTCGTCAAGGACTATTTGATGACGGCTGGGCCCACGCCCCTGCCGCCCGCCGTGTCGCAGGTGATGGCGGAGCCGATGCTCTACCACCGCGCTCCGGCGTTCGTCGAGGTGTACGCGCGCTGCCTCGAGCGCGTGAAGAAGGTGTTCCAGACGGAGAACGACGTGCTCGCGTTCGCGTCGTCGGGCTCGGGCGCGATGGAGTCCGCGGCAGCCAACCTGGTCCGGCCGGGCGAGCCGGCCCTCGTGGTGTCATGCGGCAAGTTCGGCGAGCGCTGGGCTGAGCTGTGCGACGCGTTCGGCGCGCAGACGATCCACCACGAGGTCGAGTGGGGCACGAGGATCGAGCCCGCCGAGCTCGACCGGGTGTTGGGCGAGACGCCGGCCGAGGTGGTCTTCACCACGCTCTCAGAGACTTCAACGGGAGTCGTGAACGACATCCAGGCGCTCACCGAGGTCGCTCACAATCACGGCGCGCTGATCGCGGTGGACGCGGTGTCGGCGCTCGGCGCGATTCCCGTCAACCAGGACGCGTGGAGCGTGGACGTCGTGGTCGCGGGATCGCAGAAGGCGCTCATGTGCCCGCCGGGCCTCGCCTTCGCGAGCGTGAACGAGGCGGCGCTGAAGCGCGCTTCCGAATCCCCCGGCCGCCGCTACTACTTCGACTGGGAGAAGACGGCCAAGGGCCAGCGCAAGGATCCCCCGGACAGCCCGTTCACGCCGGCCGTCGGGCTGTTCATGGCACTCGACGTCGCGCTCGAGATGATCCTCGAGGCCGAGGGGCTCGACAACGTGTTCGCGCGCCACGCGCTGCTCGGCCGCGCCACGCGTGAGGCGGCGAAGGCGCTAGACCTCGAGATCTTCGGTCCGGAGGACGAGAAGGCGAACGTGGTCACGGCGATCAAGGTCCCCGAGGGCGTGGACGGCGGCAAGATCCCGAAGATCATGCGCGACCGCTACCGCATCACGATCGCGGGCGGCCAGAGCCAGCTCAAGGGCAAGATCGTCCGCATCGCGCACTGCGGCTACTTCGGCGCGTTCGACATCCTCACCGCGATCGGGGCGCTCGAGATGGTGCTCAGCGAGCTGGGGCACGACGTGGAGCTCGGCGCGGGCGTGGCCGCCGCGCAGCGCGTGTTCCTCGAGGCGGGCGTTCCGGCCGCCACACCCGCGTGAACGAGAACGGCTTCCGGGTCCTCGTAAAGGAGAAGATCGCCGACTCCGGCGTGGACCTCCTGCGCCAGAAGTTCTCGGTGGACGTCGGCACCGATTGGGACGACGGCGAGCTCGAGCGGCGGATCGGCGACTACGACGCGATCCTCATCCGCTCTGCCACGAAGCTCACTGCGCCGCTAATCGAGAAGGGCACGCGGCTCAAGGTGATCGGCCGCGCGGGCGTGGGCGTGGACAACGTGGACGTGCCCGCGGCCACCAAGCGCGGGATCATCGTCGCCAACGCGCCCGAGGCGAACACCATCGCCGCCGCCGAGCACACGATGGCGCTGCTGCTCGCTCTCTGCCGCAACATCCCGCAGGCGCACGCCTCGCTCACGGCCGGCAAGTGGGAGCGCTCGAAGTTCGGCGGGATGGAGGTGTACGAGAAGACGCTCGGCATCCTGGGCTTCGGCCGCATCGGCACCTACGTGGCGGAGCGGGCCAAGTCGTTCGGCATGCACGTGATCGCGTTCGACCCCTTCGTGTCCGCCGAGCGCTACCGCGAGCTCGGCGTGGAGAAGGCCGACACCTCGGACGACGTGTACGCGGCCGCAGACATCATCACGCTCCACCTTCCGAAGACTCCGGAGACCGCTGGGTGGCTGAACGACGAGGCTTTCTCGAAGATGCGCGACGGCGTGCGAATCATCAACGTCGCGCGCGGCGAGCTGATCGACCACGACGCGCTGCAGCGCGCGCTCGAGTCGGGCAAGGTTGGTGGAGCCGCGCTCGATGTCTTCCCGCAGGAGCCGATCACCGAGCATCCGCTCTTCGGCATGGAGAACGTGATCGTCACGCCGCACCTGGGCGCCTCCACCGCGGAGGCACAGGATCGCGCGGGCGTGATCACCGCGGAGCAGGTGGCGGCGGCGCTCGAGGGCGGCATGGTCACGAACGCCGTGAACATCCCGCGCCTCAGCCCGGAGGACATGGAGCAGCTCGGCCCGCTCATGCCGCTCTGCACGAAGCTCGGGCGGCTCGCGATGGCGCTCGGCGAGGCCTCGTCGGTGGACCGCATCCAGATCCGCTACGAGGGCAGGCTGTCGGAGTTCGACACGCGGCTGCTCACGATCGCGGTGCTGAACGGCGTGCTCTCCGGCCACACCGAGGAGCCCGTGAACTTCGTGAACGCGCACACTCTCGCGGAGGAGCGCGGCATCGCGGTGGCCGAGCAGAAGGAGCCGGAGGCCGCGAACTTCAACGAGCTCGTGGCCGTGGAGGTGGTGTCCGACTCCACATCGGTGGAGGTGGCGGGCACGGGCTTCGGCCCGCGGCAGGTGCCCCACCTCGTGTCCGTGTACGGGCAGAGCTTCAACATGGAGCTGGCGGACCACCTCGCCTTCTTCCGCTACCGCGACCAGCCCGGCATGATCGGCCGCGTGGGGGAGGCATTCGGGCGCCACGGGGTGAACATCCACTCGGCGGCGGTGGGTGCGCAGGAGGACGCCCACGAGGCGGTGATGGCGGTGACCACCAACGCTCCCGTGCCGCAGGACGTGATCGACGAGATCGCCGGCTTCGACGACTTCCACAGCGGCCGCGCCGTGAACCTCTAGCGGCGCGCCGGCGGCCGGTGTAGGGTCGGTCCAGGGGGCAACGGCAACGTCATCTACACCTCGCAGGACGACAGCACCGGCCTGCGCCAGCTCGTACTCGTCAATCCGGTGAACCTGGCGGGCAGCCCGTTCGTCCCGGACACGGGCTTCGACAGCTATGAGGCCAGGTGGTCCCCCCACGGCGGGCGGGGGTGCGCCAGGTCACGACCGACGGAGGCACGAACCCGTCGTGGTCGCCCGACGGGCACCACATCGTCTACGTGGGCCCCGATGCGCTCTACACCATCAACGTCGACGACCCGGCCGACACGCCCCACAAGGTCGCCGGCACCGACGACCGGTCCTTCACGCCCGCGTGGTCGCCAGACGGCGCATTGATCGCATACGAGCACATCCCCTCGAGCGGCCCCTGGGAGATCGACGTCATCGCACCCGACGGCAGCGGGGAGCACGCGATCGTCACCGCCCCGAGCGACTCGCTTCAGGAGGTTCAGCCCGCATGGTCAGCGGATGGGTCGCGCCTGTACTACGCGGAGGGCGCGTTCGTGCTGGGCTGCAATGCCAGCCCGCCGTTCCAGATCAAGTCGGTCTCGCGAACGGGCGGCACGCCGGTGCCCTTCAGCCAGAACCCGAGCATCAGCGAGTACGGCCCGGCGCCGTCGCCGGACGGCAGGCAGATTGCCTTCACGCGCTGCGACGACCCGACGTACGACAACGATCACATCTACGTGGCGAACATCGACGGCAGCGGAGCCCACGCCCTGTCGAGCGGCGACCACTACGACAACGAGCCGGACTGGCAGCCCACGGCTCCGCAGATCAGCTCGCCTCCGGGCATCGAAGGCAGCCCCACGAACAACCAGCTTCTTCACCGCCACCGACGGCGCTGTCGACGGTGCGACGTCCACCACGCTCCAGTTCCAGCGCTGCAACAAGCGGGGCGCGGCCTGCGTCACGATCCCGGCGACGCCGGTGGCCACACCCGCACAGGTGAGCGCCGCGAGCATCAGTTACAAGCTCACCTCGGCGGACATCGGCTTCACCATCCGCGCTCACGAGGTGGAGACCAACGCGATAGGCACCTCGTTGATCGATTCGGCACCCACGAGCCCGGTGGTTCCGGCGCACGCCCACTGCTCCAACGTGTTCGCCGGCACGGCCAGGGCGGATCGAATCCGCGGCAGCTCGGGAAGCGACCGGATCAGCGGCGGCCGCGGCCGGGACAAGCTGTTCGGCCTGGCCGGTGCGGACTGCATCAGCGGGGGCGCGGGGAACGATGTGATCTCCGGGGGCAAGGGCAACGACACGCTGAGCGGCGGCGCCGGCAACGATCGCATCACCGCCGGTCCTGGCAGGAACAGGGTCAGCGGCGGCGCAGGCAACGACGTGATCAACGTGCGCAACCACAGGCGCGACGCGGTGAACTGCGGCAAGGGCCGAAAGGACCGCGTCGTGGCCGACCGGATCGACAGGCTGCGCAGCTGCGAGCGCGTGGTCCGGCGCAGGTAAGCGCACCTCCTCGTACGTCCGTCCAATAGGTCCTGACGGGTCGAGCGCTCCTGCGTTCAAGCAATGGACGCAGGGAACAGGAGACAGCAATGAAGATCCCATTTGGAAGGGCCACAGTGGCCGCAGCAGTAGCACTCGCAAGCCTCAGCCCGGCGGCGTTCGCCGATTCCACGGGCGGGCACGGCAACGGGAAGGGTCACGCGCATTCGCACTCGCCCGCCTCGAGCCACGCCGTCACCTACGTGTTCAAGGGCACGTGGAATGCGGCGGATGGGACCGTGACGGTGAACCACGGCAACGCCCATGTTCGCCATGCCGGTCTGCTCGGCCAGAACGTGACTTTCGATCTCACCGGAGCCAAGCTGGTGGTGGCCGATACCAACGGCGACGGCTCCCGCACCATCGCCGACCTGAAGGACGGCGACCGGGTGCTGGTGAAGGCGCGGCTGCCCCGGAAGGACCCGGGAACGCAGCCGTTCAAGGCCAAGATGCTGATCGACCAGTCGGCTCGGCCCGCTCCAGGCGGCGCGGACTGACGGCGATCGATTCGGCTTCCGGCCACGGAGGGACAGTGCAAGGGGCTCCTCGTCACAGGCGGTGCGGGGAGCCCCTACCTCTTCGCACATCCGGCAGATCTGCCGATAATGCAGGGGATGGCCGGAGTTGCCGCTCAGCTTCCGCGGGCAAAGATGCCCGCTACCGCCCTGCGCGTGCTGGGGGACGATCGCCTCTTCAGGCTGGCGGCAGCCGGGGATTCACGGGCGTTCGAGGTGATCTACGAGCGCCACTATCAGGCGATCTACCGCTACTGCCGTTCGATCGTGGGGAATGCGGACGATGCGGCGGACGCGCTTCAGAGCACGATGGCGTCGGCGCTGCGCGCGATAGTTGGCGAGCGGCGGGAGATCCCGGTGCGGCCGTGGCTCTTCCGCATCGCGCACAACGAGAGCGTGTCGCTCCTTCGGAAGCGCCGTACGCACGCGGCGATCGACGATGCGCTGGAGGTCGAGGCGCCCGCGCACGATCCGGCGATCAAGCAGCGGCTCACGGACCTCGTCGCGGACCTGCGCGAGCTCCCGGACGCTCAGCGTGCCGCGCTCGTGATGCACGAGCTCAGCGGGCTGCCGTACCGGGAGATCGGCTCGGCGCTCGAGGTGACGGAGGCGCACGCGCGGCAGCTCGTGTACGAGGCGCGCACCGCGCTGCACGACCTGGCGGAGGGACGAGCCATGGAATGTGACAGGGTGCGCCGCACAATCTCGGACGGGGATCGTCGCGTCCTGCGGGGCCGTCGCATCCGCTCGCACCTGCGCACCTGCTCGGACTGTTCGAGCTTCGAGCAGGTGCTCCACACGCGCAGGCGCGACCTCGCCGCGATCGCGCCCCCACTGCCGGCCGCGGCCGCGCTCGGGCTGCTGCACAAGATTCTCGGCGGAGCGGCGTCGGGCGGCACGGGCGCGGCTGCCACGTCGTCCGGCGGCGCCGGGTTTGGCTCGATGCTCGGCGGCAAGGCGCTCGCGGTTTCCGGCATGTCGAAGTTCGCCGCGGTTGTCGCCATCACGGCGGCCGCCGGCGCCGGCGCGGTGGAGGTGGCGAAGACCACCAGCGGACATTCGGCGAGTAACGCGGCGGAGCCGTCCGGCACACCGGCGCATGCGTCGACGCAGCGAGGCTCCGTGGTTGCGCCTGCCCTCAGCACTGCGCCGATAAGCCGGCGGGGCGGGGGAGCCGGCGGCTCGAATGCCGCGCAGCGGAACGCGGCTGGCTCACACTCGGGGCACGGCAACGCGGGCGCCACGCCCGTCCATCCCACGCACCCTGCACACCCGCTGCACCCGGCACATCCGGTCCATCCGACCACGCCCGGCGGCAATTCCACGCACCCCACCCATCCCAGTCACCCGGTCAAGCCCACGCATCCCTCGCACCCCACCACGCCCACCCATCCGTCGCATCCCAATAGCCCAAGCGGGCAGCAGAAGAGCTCGTCAGCACCCACGCATCCCGAAAAGTCCGTGCTTCCCACCTCTCCCGTGCAGGCGCCGGCCACCACCACGCCCCAGGTCACCGGCCAGGGGCAGGTCAACGGCAACGCCAACGGCAAGAAGGATCCTCTCGACCTGATCCCCTAGCGCGGCTCGTCGGCAAGCTCGCGCGCACTGTGTAGTCTTGGTCGCGCATGGCGTTCCTGCTCGACCTGCGACTTCTCCTCCTCCCCCTTCGGGGGGAATAACGCGTGGCGGCCGCGCAGCCGCAAGCCGATTCGGAGAAGGCAGGACCTGAGAAGAGAGGAATAGGAACGACATGAGCGATCGAGAGCGAAGAGACGAGAACCGAGTACGGGTCTTCGACACGACGCTGCGCGACGGCGAGCAGTCGCCGGGCATCTCGCTGAACAAGCAGGAGAAGCTCGAGATCGCCCACCAGCTCGCGCGCCTGGGGGTGGACGTGATCGAGGCCGGGTTCCCGATCACCTCGCCCGGCGATTTCGAGTCGGTGCAGGCGATCGCGCGCGAGGTGGAGGGCCCGATCATCTGCGGCCTGGCGCGGACGTCGAGCCAGGACATCGACGCCGCATGGAACGCCGTGAAGGACGCCGAGCGGCCGCGCATCCACACCTTCATCGCCACGAGCGACATCCACATCGAGCGCAAGCTGCAGACCACGCGCGAGGACGTGAAGGGTCAGGCGCGCGCGGCCGTGGCGCACGCCAAGCAGTACACCGACGACGTGGAGTTCTCGCCCGAGGACGGCTCGCGCTCGGACATCGAGTTCATGGCCGAGGTGATCCAGATTGCGATCGACGAGGGTGCCACCACCATCAACGTGCCCGACACCGTGGGCTACACGATGCCGCAGGAGTACGCCGAGATGTGGGCCGAGCTCTACCGGCTCGTGCCCGATCTCCGCAAGGTCACCACTTCCGTGCACTGCCACGACGACCTCGGGTTGGCCGTGGCGAATTCTCTTTCCGGACTCGAGGCGGGCTGCCGCCAGTTCGAGTGCGCGATCAACGGCATCGGCGAGCGCGCGGGCAACGCGTCGCTCGAGGAGATCGTGATGCTGCTCCACACGCGCGAGTCGAGCCTCGGGCTGTGGACGGGAGTCGACACGCGCGAGATCGCGCGAACCAGCCGGCTCATCTCTCGCCTCACTGGCTACCAGGTGCAGCCCAACAAAGCGATCGTGGGCCGCAACGCCTTCGCGCACGAGGCGGGCATCCACCAGGACGGCGTGCTCAAGGAGCGCACCACCTACGAGATCATGGACGCCACCACGATCGGTCTCGAGACGAACGCCATCGTGCTCGGCAAGCACTCCGGCCGCCACGCGCTGCGCAAGGCGCTCGAGGAGCTCGGCTTCCAGGTGGAGGGCGCGGCGCTGAACACCGCCTTCAAGCGCTTCAAGGAGCTGGCGGACAAGAAGAAGAAGGTCACGGCGCTCGACCTCGAGGCGATCGTGTCCGACGAGATGCGCGAGTCGCCCACCGCGTTCGTGCTCGACTCCTTCGACGTGGAGGCCTCGTCCGGTCGCTCCCCGCTCGCGAGGGCGCGGGTCCGCATGCCTGACGGCGAGGTGCGGGAGGGCAGCTTCACCGGCGACGGCCCGGTGGACGCCTTCTTCAGCGCACTGGGCGCGGCGGTGGGCTACGACGCCCGGCTCAAGGAGTACCACGTGAGCGCGGTCACCGGCGGGCGCGACGCGCTCGGTGAGGTGACGGTGCTGCTGGAGCTCGACGGCAACCTCGCTTCGGGTCAGGGCGTGTCCACGGACATCCTCGAGGCGTCGGGCCGTGCATACCTGCGCGCGCTCACCAACGCGATCGCCAGCACGAGGTCCGTGTCCGACGAGGCGGAGCGCCACCTCGAGGAAGCCGCGCGCGGCACCCCGGCGCCCTAGCGGGACCCCTATGCTCCCGCCGCGTGCGTGACGACTTCACCTGGTACGACGGCGAGCGCCTGATCCGATACGGCGCGGGCGCGCTGTCCGATGCCGCGCGGCTGCTCCAGCGGCGCGGGTTCGAGGGGTACGCGCTGCTCACCACCGAGCGCGCCGCGGCGGACGCGCCGCAGCTCGTGAAGGACGCGGGCGTGGTGTTGGAGGTGAAGCCGGGGCCGGTGCCGGACGCCGCCGCGCGGGTGCGCGCCGAGGTGGGCGAGCGGCCCCTCGTGGCATTGGGGGGCGGGCGGGTGATCGACTCGGCCAAGGGCATCGGCGCCGCGGACGGGCTGCCGGTCGCGGCCATTCCCACCACGCTCTCCGGCGCCGAGATGACTCGCATCCACCGCATGCCGGCGGGGGTGGAGGACGTCAGGCTCGTTCGGCCGTCGCTCGTGATCGGGGATCCGGCGCTGATGGGCTCGCAGCCGATGCCGGGCATCGCGGCGAGCGCGATGAACGCGCTTTCGCACGCGGTCGAGGCGCTGTACACCCCGAGCGCGAACCCATTGGCCGACCACGCCGCGCTCGACGCCGCAGCGCTGATCGCCCGCGGGCTCGGCAGCCACGAGCTGGACCGCCCGGCGCTCGCGCTGGCCGGCATCCTCGCCGGCTACGCGATCGGCTCGGCCGGCCTCGCGGTCCTGCACGTGCTCTCGCAGACCACCGTGAGGGAGACAGGCGCACCGCACGCGCAGGTGTATTCCGTGCTGCTGCCGCACGCGCTTGAGCTGATGTCGGGCCGCGTGCCCGAGGTGATGGGCAGGCTCGCGCGAGCGCTCGGCGGCGACTCCGATGATCCTGCTCAGGCGGCGCCGCTGGCGGCCGCCCTTGCGGCGCGCACGGGCGTCACGAGCCTCGGCGAGATCGGCGTGAAGCCGGAGTCGTTCGACGAAATCGTGAGGGTCGCGCTCGGGCGCGCGGAGCTGCGCAACACGCCGGAACCGCCCGGTAGCCGCGAATTGCACGAGTTGCTTCAACGCGCCACCTAGCGTCTACGCGCCTGAGTTTCGGGTACTACGGGCCGAGTACCCCGACGAAGGGACAGGGAGGTTCTAAATGCTCTGGTTGATCATCGGAATCGTGCTGCTCGTAATCGCAATCGCGGGCGGAGCGATCGTTCACCCGATTCTGTTCGTACTCGCCATCCTCGCGCTGGTGGCGTTCCTGACGCATTTCAGAGGCTCAAGGGCCTACTGACCGGAATTGCGGAATTGCAGGGCTGCGGAGTCGCAGCCCTGCAACCCCGCACCTCCGCACCTCTAATCCGGCCAGCGGCCGTGCTCGTCGAAGTAGCGCCGGGCATCCTCTTCCCGCTGCCGGTCCCGATCGCCTTCCACTCCCATCCTGAACAGCAGGTTGAGCAGCAGGATGGCCACGCCGGCCCCCGTGAAGAGCGCCCAGCCTTCCCAGCCCGCGCCGGTGGGCCCCGTGTCGGCCACGAGCACCACCTGGCCGATGATGATCAGCACGCCGGCGATGCCGTAGCGCACCGTGAACATGAGCGTCTGTCTGAGCACGGTTCGAGGCTAGTGCCCGCCGCCCGCCGTGCGTAAGCGCGCTACGCTGGCGCGCATGAGGGGATTGATGCAGGACTACCCACTTCTGGTGCGCCATGTGGCCGAACGGGCGGAGACGGTGTTCCCCGATCGGGACATCGTCAGCCGGACGCAGGACGGAGTGGAGAGGTCGACGTACGGCAAGGTGGTCGAGCGCGCGCGGCGGCTGGCGAGCTCGTTGGAAAGCCTCGGGGTGAGCCGCGGAGATCGAGTGGCGACGTTCGGCTGGAACTCCGTGCGCCACCTCGAGCTCTACCTGGCGGTGCCGAGCATGGGGGCCGTGCTCCACACCCTCAACATCCGGCTGTTCGAGGAGGACCTCCACTACATCGTGGGGCACGCGGAGGACAAGGTGATCTTCCTCGACGCCTCGCTCGCGGGAGCCATGCCGCACTTCGAGGACGTCGAGCACGAGGTGCTGATGCCTGACGGGCCGGGTGAGCGCGAGGGGGCCCTCGACTACGAGCAGTTGATCGCCGACGGCGATCCCACCTTCGCGTTCCCGGACCTCGACGAGAACGACGCCGCGGCGATGTGTTACACGAGCGGCACCACGGGCCGCCCGAAGGGCGTGGTGTACTCGCACCGCTCGACGGTGCTGCACTCGCTCGGCGCAGGCCACGCTGACGCCATGGGCATCCGCCAGCACGATCGCGTGATGCCGGTGGTGCCGATGTTCCACGCGAACGCGTGGGGCATTCCGTACACGGCGAGCATGTCCGGCGCCGCGCTCGTGTTCCCGGGCCCGCGGATGATGCCGCAGGACATCGCCGACCTGATCGCGAAGGAAAAGGTGTCGATGGCCGCCGGCGTGCCGACGATCTGGCAGGGCCTGCTCCAGCTCGAGAACAAGCCCGACCTCTCGAGCGTGCGCGAGATCATGTGCGGCGGCTCGGCGGTGCCGGAGTCGCTGATCCGCGCCTACGATGAGCAGTTCAGCGTGCCGGTGCTCCAGGGCTGGGGCATGACGGAGACGAGCCCGCTCGCCTCGACCTCCCGCGTGCCGGGGGAGGAGGAGCTGTCCGAGGACGAGCAGTACAAGGTCCGCGCGGTGCAGGGACGAACGCTCCCGCTCGTGGACTACCGCATCGACGAGGAGGCAGGCGGGGAGCTCCAGGTGCGCGGCCCGTGGGTGGCGCGCGCGTACTACAACGACGACACCTCGGCCGAGAAGTTCACAGATGACGGCTGGCTGCGCACCGGCGACGTTGCCGAGCTCGTGCACGGCTCCTACATCAAGCTCGTGGACCGGACGAAGGACCTCGTGAAGTCGGGCGGCGAATGGATCTCGTCCGTGGAGCTCGAGAACGAGATCATGGCCCACCCGGACGTGCTCGAGGCCGCGGTGATCGCGGTGCCGGACGACAAGTGGAGCGAGCGCCCGTGCGCCTGCGTGGTGAAGAAGGAGGGCTGCGACCTCGACGCCGAGGGGATTCGCGAGCATCTCCAGCCACGCGTGGCGAAGTGGTGGGTGCCGGACCGCGTGGAGTTCATCGACGAGGTGCCGAAGACCTCAGTGGGCAAGTTCGACAAGAAGGTGCTGCGGGCCCGCTTCGCTGAGGAGGGCGCCGGTGCGGAGGCAGAGGGCGAACCGGCCCAGGCCTGACCACGATCCCAACTAGCTGTTCCCCTGGCACACCTACCTGGGATAGCTCTCAAGAAGTTGGGACTCTCCGCCGATTATCACGGACAGATGTCTGTGATAACTTACGACGATGGCTGTTAGCAACTCACACGCACCCTCGCTCGGGCGCCGCATCAAGCTCCTGCGGGAAGGCTTGAACCTGTCGCTGCGCGACCTCGCGGAGCGCAGTGGCGTGTCCGCCCAGATGCTCTCGCAGGTCGAGCGCGGGGAGACGAGCCCCACGATCGCCGTGGCCGAGCGCATCGCCGCCGGGCTCGAGCTCACGCTCTCCCAGCTGCTGCGGCTCGACGAGGGGGATGGGGTGAACGTCGTCCGCATGCACGAGCGCCGCGATGGCGGCGTGGCCGCTTACGGGCACCGCTTCGAGGTGCTCACGCCCGCGCTGCCGGGCCAGCGGCTCGAGCTGTCCGAGCACTTCCTCGCTCCGGGCGGCGCCACGGGCCAGAGGGGCGACCCGCCAATCCACGAGGCCGGCAGCCGCGAGACCGCCGTCGTCACCGAGGGCAAGCTGCGCCTGGTCTGCGACGGCGCGCCGTACGACCTCGCGGAGGGCGACTGCGTGACCTTCGACGCCGACCTGCCACACCACTTCGAGAACCCGGGCGACACAGACGCCCGCTTCTACGCCGTTGTATCCGCCGGACTCAGGAGAAGCTGAACCGATGCCAAAGACGCTGTTCGACAAGATCTGGGAGGCCCACGAGGTGGCGCCAGGTCTGCTGTACATAGACCTGCACCTCGTGCACGAGGTCACCTCGCCCCAGGCCTTCGACGGCCTCCGCATGGCCGGCCGCAAGGTCCGCCGCCCGGACCGCACCCTCGCCACAGCGGATCACAACGTGCCCACCGACGGCTCCACCGTGGCGGCCCAGATCGCCGATCACCTGAGCCGCGTGCAGGTGGAGACGCTCGAGCGCAACTGCGAGGAGTTCGGCATCCCGGTCTACTCGATCGGCTCGTCGCGGCAGGGGATCGTGCACGTGATCGGACCTGAGCTGGGCGTCACCCAGCCCGGCATGACCATCGTGTGCGGCGACTCTCACACCGCCACCCACGGCGCGTTCGGGGCGCTCGCGTTCGGCATTGGCACGAGCGAGGTGGAGCACGTGCTCGCCACCCAGACCCTGCGCCAGTCGAAGCCCAGGTCGATGCTGGTGCGCTACGACGGCGAGCTCGGCTACGGCGTCACGCCCAAGGACCTGATCCTCGGCACCATCGGACAGATGGGCACCGCCGGCGGGCAGGGCTACGTGATCGAGTACGCGGGCGGTCCGGTCGAGGCGATGTCGATGGAAGGCCGCATGACGATCTGCAACATGACGATTGAGGGCGGCGGCCGCGCCGGGATGGTCGCGCCGGACGACACCACCTTCGAGTGGGTGATCGGCCGGGAGGCGGCACCGGCGAGCGTGCCCGAGTACTGGCGCGAGCTCCACACCGACCACGGCGCCGAGTTCGACAAGGTGGTGGAGGTGGACGCCTCCGCCCTCGCCCCGCAGGTCACGTGGGGAACCACGCCCGGGATGGTGGTGTCGGTCACCGGCGAGGTGCCGTCGCCGCAGACCGAGACGGACGAGCGCGCGCTCAAGTACATGGAACTCGAGCCGGGCACCGGCATCGAGGAGATCCGCCTTGATCGGGTGTTCATCGGCTCATGCACCAACTCGCGCATCGGCGACCTTCGCGCCGCCGCCGCGGTGGTGAAGGGCCGCCGCGTGCATCCCGAGGTGAACGCAATGGTGGTGCCGGGCTCTCAGCAGGTGAAGGCGCAGGCCGAGGCCGAGGGGCTCCACGAGGTGTTCCGCGAGGCCGGCTTCGACTGGCGAAGCGCGGGCTGCTCGATGTGCCTCGGCATGAACCCGGACATCCTGCAGCCGGGCGAGCGCTGCGCGAGCACCTCGAACAGGAATTTCGAGGGCAGGCAGGGAAGAGGGGGACGGACCCACCTGGTGAGCCCGGAGATGGCCGCGGCGGCCGCCATAGAAGGACACTTCGTGGACATCCGCAACTGGGACCGCGAGGAGGTGGCGGCGTAGATGGAGCCCATCAAGCAGGTGAGCGGCAAGGTGTCCGTCCTCCACCGCGCGGACGTGGACACCGACCAGATCATCCCCAAGCAGTTCCTCAAGCGCGTGGAGCGGACGGGCTTCGGCGAGTTCCTCTTCTACGACTGGCGCAACGAGCCGGGCTGGGACCTGCCCGCGAACCCCATCCTCGCGGCGGGCGCGAACTTCGGCTGTGGCTCCTCGCGCGAGCACGCGCCGTGGGCGCTCGAGGACTACGGCTTCAAGGCGATCATCGCGCCGAGCTTCGCGGACATCTTCTACAACAACTGCACCAAGATCGGGCTGCTTCCGGTGGTGCTGCCTGAAGAGGATGTGCGCGCCGTGATGGAGGCGGGCGAGGCGACGGTGGACCTCGAGCGGCAGGTGGTCGTGGTCGACGGCCGCGAGGTGGAGTTTCACATCGACGAGGACGCCCGCTACCGGCTTCTCAACGGGCTCGACGAGATCGGGATCACGCTGCAAACTGGCGATGCGATCGACGACTACGAGCGCTCGTGCGAGCGCCAGGGGCCGGTGACGACGGCGCTGTGAGCCGCCGCACACGCGACTGGGACGCTGCCACCTATGACCGCGTGTCCACGCCGCAGGTGCGATGGGCGCGCGAGGTGCTCGACCGCCTGCCGCTGAAGGGCGACGAGACGGTGCTCGACGCCGGCTGCGGCAGCGGACGCGTCACCCAGATGCTCGAGGAGCGGCTGCCGGACGGCAAGGTGATCGCGGTGGACGCGTCGCCCTCGATGGTGGAGAAGGCGCGTGAGGCGCTGCGGCCGAACGCCGAGGTGTTCGTGAGCGACCTCGTGGACCTCGATCTCCACGAGGCGGCGGACGCGGTGTTCAGCAACGCCGTGTTCCACTGGATCCCGGACCACAAGACGCTGTTCGCGCGGCTGTTCGAGGCCCTCAAGCCGGGCGGCCGGCTCGTGGTGCAGTGCGGCGGGGCGGGCAACATCGAGCGCTTCCACGACATCGTGAAGCGGGTGGCCGGCGAGCCGCCCTTTGCCGAGCACATCGGCGGCTGGGCGGGCCCCTGGAACTACGCCGGCCCGGCGGAGACAGGCGCGCGGCTCGCTGCCGCCGGCTTCACCGATGCCCAGTGCTGGCTGCAGGAATGGCCGGTGGAGCCGGACGAGCCCGAGGAGTTCATCCGCACGGTCTGCCTCGGCCATCACCTGGAGCGGCTCCCCGAGGAGTTGCGCCCGCTGTACGTGGAGCGTGTGTGGGAGCGAGTGCCCAAGCCACTCACCCTCGACTACGTGAGACTGAACATCGACGCCCGGAGGCCCGAATGAGCGCACGCATCGTGACCCTGCCCGGCGACGGCATCGGGCCCGAGATCATGGCCGCCGCGCAAGAGCTGCTCGCCAAAGTCGGCGACTTCGAGCTGGACGAACGCCTGGTCGGCGGCGCATCCATCGACGCGCACGGCACCGCGCTCACAGACGAGGTGCTCGACGCGTGCAAATCCGCCGACGCCGTGCTGCTCGCGGCGGTGGGCGGCCCGAAGTGGGACAGCACGGATCCCGCCAAGCCGCGCCCGGAGCAGGGGCTGCTCGGCCTTCGCAAGGGCCTCGGCCTGTTCGCCAACCTGCGTCCTGTGCGGCCCAGCCCGGCGCTGCTCGACGCCAGCCCGCTGCGCCGCGACCGCATCGAGGGCACCGACCTGCTCGTGGTGCGCGAGCTCACCGGCGGCATCTACTTCGGCGACAAGGGACGCGAGAACGGCTCCGCCTTCGACACCTGCGTCTACAGCGTGGAGGAGATCGAGCGGATAGCCGAGGTGGCGTTCAAGTTCGCCCGCAGGAAGGTGACGAGCGTGGACAAGGCGAACATCCTCGAGACCTCGCGGCTTTGGCGCGAGGTGGTGAGCGGCATGGCGCAGAACCACGACGTGGCCTTCGAGCACCTGCTCGTGGACAACGCGGCGATGCAGCTCGTGTCGCGCCCCACCGACTTCGACGTGATCCTCACCGAGAACATGTTCGGCGACATCCTGAGCGACGAGGCGGCGATGCTCACCGGCTCGATCGGAATGCTCCCGAGCGCGAGCGTGGGCTCGGACGGGCCGGGGCTGTTCGAGCCCGTGCACGGATCAGCGCCCGACATCGCCGGAACGGGCAAGGCCAACCCGCTCGCCATGTTCGGCTCCGTGGCGATGATGCTGCGCTACGGACTCGGTAGGGAGACGGAAGCAGCCGGGATAGAATCGGCCATCGACACTGCCCTCGAGGCGGGCCTCCGTACCCCGGACCTCGGCGGCAACGCCACCACGGAGGACGCCACGAAGGCCGTCCTCGCGAACCTCTGAGAAAGGAGGGAGAACGTGAACACCGCGGACCTCATCTGGATGAACGGCGAGTTCGTCTCCTGGGAGGACGCGAAGGTACACGTACTCACTCACTCCCTCCACTACGGCACCGGCGTGTTCGAGGGCATCCGCGCCTACGAGACCGAGCACGGCACGGCCATCTTCCGCCACAACGACCATCTCGATCGGCTGCGGCGCTCGGCCGCCATGTACTACATGGACCTGCCCTACCAGCTCGACAAGCTGCGCGAGGCCACGCACGAGCT
This sequence comes from Thermoleophilaceae bacterium, assembly GCA_036378175.1. GTDB lineage: Bacteria > Actinomycetota > Thermoleophilia > Solirubrobacterales > Thermoleophilaceae > JAICJR01. The sequence goes on along the minus strand of DASUWY010000007.1, from coordinate 5,916 downwards.
GATCGTGCGCAACGGCTTCCGCAGCTGCTACATCCGGCCGCTCGTGTTCCGCGGGCACGGCCCGATGGGCCTGTATCCGCTGGACAACCCGGTGGAGGTCGTGATCGCGGTGTGGGAATGGGGCGCCTACCTCGGCGAAGAGGGCAAGCGCGAGGGCATCACCGCCAAGGTGTCGTCATGGGAGCGCATCTCGCCGCGCTCGCTCTACCCGCACGCGAAGGCCACGGGGCAGTACCTGAACTCGGTGCTGGCGAAGATCGAGGCGCAGAAGGCCGGCTACCAGGAGGCGATCCTCCTCGACCACCTCGGACACGTGTGCGAGGGCAGCGGAGAGAACATCTTCATGGTGCGCGACGGCGTGATCTACACGCCGCCGCAGACGGCCAGCATCCTCGACGGGATCAACCGCAAGTCGGTCATTCAGATCGCCACGGACCTCGGCTACAAGCTCGTCGAGCGCGACATCGCGCGCGGCGAGCTGGTGAACGCCGACGAGGTGTTCCTGACGGGCACCGCCGCGGAGCTCACCCCGGTGCGCGCGATCGACGACATCACGCTCGGGCCTCCCGGCCCGATCACCCGCGAGATCCAGGGGATCTTCGACGACGCTCTCACCGGCCGCGCGCCGCAGTACGCCGAATGGCTGGACCTCGTGCAGGTACCGTCCAAGGCGTGAGCGAACCGGTTCTCCTCTACGACACCACCCTCCGCGATGGCATGCAGGGGGAGGGCATGTCCCTGTCCGTCGAGGAGAAGGTGCGCGTGGCGCACGCGCTCGACACTCTCGGTGTGCAGCTGATCGAGGCCGGTTTCCCGAGCTCGAACCCGAAGGAGGAGGCGCTCTTCGCGCAGCTGGCCGGCGAGCGTTTCGAGCACGCGGAGATCGCGGCGTTCGGGATGACGCGCCGGCGCGGCGGGCGTGCCGAGGAGGACGAGGCGCTGCGGCTGCTCGCGGACTCGTTCGCGCCGGTGTGCACGCTCGTGGGGAAGACGTGGGCGCTTCACCTCGAGAAGGTCACGAAGGTGGACGCGGGGGAGAACCTCGCGATGATCGAGGAGTCCATCGCATTCCTGCGCAGCCAGGGCAAGCGCGTGATCTACGACGCGGAGCATTTCTTCGACGGGTACCGGCAGGACCCTGAGTACGCGCTGCGCTGCCTGCACGCGGCGGTATCGGGCGGCGCGGAGAACGTGACGCTGTGCGACACCAACGGCTCGTCGCTGCCGGGCCAGATCGCCGAGGCCACCGAGCACGTGGTGGCGGCCCTGGGCGCAGGCGGCGTGAGCGTGGGCATCCACACGCACGACGACGCCGGCTGCGGGGTGGCCAACTCGATCGTGGCGGTGGAGCGCGGGGCGCGCCTCGTGCAGGGCACGATGAACGGCTACGGCGAGCGCTGCGGCAACGCCAACCTCGTATCGATCCTCCCCGCCCTGCAGCTCAAGCTCGGCTACGACTGCGTGAGCGAGGAGCAGCTCGCGCGGCTCACCGAGATGTCGCATCTCGTGGACGAGATCTGCAACGTCTCGCCTAATCCCAACCAGCCGTACGTGGGCAAGAACGCGTTCGCCCACAAGGGCGGCATGCACGTGGCCGGCATCGTCCGGGACGCGCGCACGTTCGAGCACATGGACCCGGCGCAGGTGGGCAACGACCGCGAGCTCCTCATCTCCGAGCTGTCCGGCAAGGGGACGGTGCAGGCCCGCGCGGAGCAGCGCGGCGTGCAGCTCGACGAGGCGGCGGCCGCGCGCGTGGTCGAGCGCGTGAAGCAGCTCGAGCACCGCGGCTTCCAGTTCGAGGCGGCCGACGGCTCCTTCGACCTGCTGATCAAGAAGGAGACCGGCGACTACGAGCCGCTGTTCCGGCTCGAGTCCTGGCGCGCGATCGTGGAGAAGCGCGAGGACGGCCGCGTGATGACGGAGGCCACGATCAAGATCTGGGTGGAGGGGGAGCGCTACATCCGCACGGCGGAGGGCAACGGTCCCGTGAACGCGCTCGACCGCGCACTGCGGTCGGCGATCGGGGAGACGTACCCCCACCTGCGGGACATCGAGCTCGTGAACTTCAAGGTGCGCATCCTCGACGAGACGAAGGGCACCGGCGCGATCACGCGCGTGCTTCTAGACGCGAGCGACGGCACCGACACGTGGGGCTCGATCGGCGTGTCCGAGAACATCATCGAGGCGAGCTGGGAGGCGCTCGTGGACTCGCTCGAGGCGGGCATGCTGCCCGCGCGCGCCGAGCACTCGCGCCGTCCGGCCACCGCCGCCGGCTCGTGATCCCACTCTCCAAGCCGGTCATCGGCGAGCGCGAGGAAGAGCTTGTGCTCGAGACGCTGCGCTCCGGCCGGCTGTCGCTCGGTCCGATGCTCACGCGCTTCGAGGCGATGTTCGCCGAGCGGGTGGGCGCGCCGTACGCGTCCGCGGTGTCGTCCGGCACCGCCGGGCTGCACCTCGCCCTGCGCGCGGCGGGCGTAGAGGAGGGCGACGAGGTGATCACCACGCCGTTCAGCTTCGTCGCGTCGGCCAACTCGATCCTCTACGAGCGCGCGCGGCCGGTGTTCGTCGACATCGACGAGCACACGTTGAACCTCGACCCGCAGGCGGCGGCCGCCGCCGTCACCGACCGCACCGCGGGGATCATGCCGGTGCACATCTTCGGCTACCCGGCGGACCTGCCGGCATTCGAGCGGATCGCCGCCGAGCACGACCTCTTCATCGTGGAGGACGCGTGCGAGGCGCTGGGCGCCGTGCATGCGGACGGCACGCTCGTGGGTGCCCGCGGCAACCTCGCGGTGTTCGCCTTCTATCCGAACAAGCAGATGACCACCGGCGAGGGCGGCGTGGTGATATGTCCCACCGCCGAGGCGAAGGAGCGCATCGACAGCGAGCGCAACCAGGGCCGGGCGCCCGACATGAGCTGGCTCGACCATGACCGGCTGGGCTTCAACTACAGGCTGTCCGACGTGGCGTGCGCGCTCGGGATCGGCCAGCTCGAGCGGCTGGACGAGCTCTTGGCGGGGCGCGAGCGCGTGGCGCGGCTGTACGGCGAGGCGCTCTCGGGAATCGACGAGATCGAGCTGCCCTACCCGGACACCGGCGGCCACCGCCGCAGCTGGTTCGTCTACGTGATCAAGCTCCCGCCCGAGGTGGATCGCGACGGCGCGATCGAGGCGCTGCGCTCGCTCGGGATCGACTCGAAGCCATACCTCCCGGCGATTCACCTGATGAGCTTCTACCGCGAGCGCTTCGGCCACCGAGAGGGCGAGTTCCCGGTGTGCGAGGACGTGGCGCGGCGCTCGCTGGCGCTGCCCTTCTTCCCGCAGATCACCGAAGGCGAGATCGCGCGGGTGGCTGAGGCTGTTCGCGAGGTACTGCTCGGCGCGCGCCTCAGCAGCCGCGCGCGCTGAGCGCGCTCAGATCAGACCCATCGAGTGAAGGGTGCGCCGCACGCCGTCGTCCAGCGCGGTGGGCTCCCAACCGAGCTCGTCCTGCGCCTTCGACGAGTCGGGCGCGGCGTCCCACAGCATGAAGTGGAGCTGGCCGGTGGGGAGCAGGGGAGGGCGCCTGATCGCCCGGGAAAGGAGCTCGCCCGCCATCGCCATCACCCGAGCGGCGCCGGGCGGGATGCTGAACGGCACGCGCCCTCGGCCGGCCAGGCGAACCACCGTGTCCGCCAGCTCGCGCATCGTCACGTGCCTGTCGCAGAGGATGTAGCGCTCGCCCGGACGGCCACGTTCGGCGGCGAGCAGGTGACCGGCGGCCACGCCGTCGGTGAAGCACACGCCCATGCCACCAGGTGGCACGGCGGGCAGGCGGCCGCGCACGAGCGGGCGGAAGAAGTCCTCCTCGAGCGACGCGCTGCCGGAGGGCCCGGGCCCGTACACGCCCGCCGGGTTCACCATCACCACGTCCATTCCGCCAACCGCGTCCAGCACGAGCCGCTCGGCCTCCTGCTTCGACCGCTCGTACGCCGTGCCCTTCGGATAGCTCGCCACCTCCGCCTCGTCGAAGCGCGCGCCTCGCTCGGCGTGGAAGACGTCGATGGTGCTCGTGTGCACCAGCCGGCGGACGCCCGCGCCGCGCGCGGCCCGTGCCACGTTCTCGCTTCCCACCGCGTTCACCTCGTGGAAGGTGTGCTCGTCTGGCAGCCACTGCTCGGGAAGGCCCATCGCGTTGAACACGAGCTCGCAGCCGCGCACCGCCTCCACGAGCGACTCGCTGTCGCGCACGTCGCCGCGCACCGGCACGGCACCGGCCGGGATCGCCGCGGCGTGGCTTCGCACGAGCGCCCGCACCTCGTCGCCCCGCTCGAGCAGCGCACGAGCCACCGCGTGCCCCACCTTGCCGGTGGCTCCGGTCACGAGCACCTTCACGGCCCGGCATCCTAGGATGGTCAGCCCATGTCGCGCTTCAGCGAGCCTCAGGACGCCCTGTTCCGGGCGCTCAACACGTCGATCGGCTTCGACTACCGGCTCGCGCCGTTCGACATCGAGCAGTCACTCGCGCACGCGCGAATGCTCGCGCGCCAGGAGATCATCTCGCGGGAGGATCTGGCGGAGCTGGAGCGCGGCCTCGGCGAGGTCAGGCAGGAGATCGAGCACAACCGCTTCCAGGTTCACCCCGAGGACGAGGACATCCACATGGCGATCGAGCGCCGGGTCACGGAGATCGTCGGGCCGGTCGGCGGCAAGCTTCACACCGCCCGTTCGCGCAACGACCAGGTGGCCACGGATGTGGCGATGTTCGTGCGCGCCCACGCCGACCGCGACCGGCGGGCCCTTCTCGACTTGCTCGACGTGATCGTGGACCTTGCGGAGCGCCATCTCGACTGGCCGCTACCCGGCTACACCCACCTCCAGCGCGCCCAGCCGGTCTACCTCTCGCACCACCTGCTGGCATGGTTCTGGAAGCTGCAGCGCGACGCGCGCCGCTTCGGCTTCGTGGTCCACATGACGGCGGAGCTTCCGCTCGGCGCGGGCGCGCTCGCGGGAGTGAACTTCCAAACGGACCGCCGCTTCGTGGCCGGCGAGCTCGGCTTCCCGGCAGTGGCGCAGAACTCACTCGACGCCGTGTCCAACCGCGACTTCGTGCTCGACTACCTCGCCGCCGCGGCGGTGTGCTCCACCCACCTGTCGCAGCTTGGCGCGGAGATAGTGCTCTGGTCGAGTGCGGAGTTCGGCTTCTGCGAGGTCTCGGACTCGTTCGCCTCGGGGTCGAGCATCATGCCGCAGAAGAAGAACCCCGACGCCGCCGAGCTCCTGCGCGCGAAGGCGCCGCGGGTGGCGGCTCATCTCAGCGGGCTTCACGGCGTGCTCCACGGCCTCCCGCTCACCTACAACAAGGACCTGCAGGAGGACAAGGAGCGGCTCTTCGACGCGGTGGACACGCTCGAGATCACGATCGCCGCGGCTGCGGGAATGCTCGGGGGCATCTCGTTCAACCGAGAGCGGATGGCGTCCGCCGCGGCGGATGAGTTTCCGGCTGCCACGGACATCGCCGACCTGCTGGTGAAGCGGGGCATGCCCTTCCGCCAGGCGCATGGCGTGGTGGCAGGGCTCGTGCGAACAGCGGTGGAGTCGGATCGCACCCTGTCCGAGCTGAGCGAGGATGAGGTGCGCGAGCACGCTCCCGAGCTCGTGCCGGGCTACCACGAGCTGCTCGCCGAGGGCGCGTGGCTCGAATCGAAGGTGTCGGAGGGCGGGACCGCGCTTCCCCGCGTGCGCGAGCAGCTCGAGCGCGCCCGCGAGGTCCTCCGCGAGGACGCTCAGGCTTGACCGAGGACTTCTACCGCCGCTCCGTGCACGAGGTGGCGCGCGAGCTCGTGGGCTGCACCGTTCGTCGCGGCCCCACCGCCGGACGGATCGTGGAGGTGGAGAGCTACCACGAGGAGGAGCCCGCCTGCCACGCGTTCGT
>DASUWY010000006.1 GCA_036378175.1 Thermoleophilaceae bacterium | reverse complement strand
CGGCGCTCCTCCTCGCCGCCATCGCCTCCTGGACCACCGTCACGCTTCGTGCGCGCCGGCTACGCCGCCAGCGCGGCCACCTGCTCCAGGAGGTCGGCCTCCTGCAGGCGGCCCTCCTCCCCGAGGTGCCGGAGCGGATCGGGCCGCTTGCCGCATCGGTGGCCTACCGCCCTGCGGACGGCCCCGGCGCCGGTGGCGACTTCTACGACGTCTTCCAGCTCGAGGCCGGCAAGGTCGGACTCGTCCTCGGCGACGTGGCCGGCCATGGCCGCGAGGCGCTCGCGCGCACCGCTCTCCTCCGCTACACGCTCCGGGCGTATCTCGAGACAGGCCTCGAGCCGCGCATCGCGATGCGCCTCGCCGGCGAGACGCTCGAGCACAACCTCGGCTCCGGCTTCGCCACCGCGGCCATTGCGGTGTACGACCCGGCCGCTGGCACGCTCACCTTCTCCTGCGCCGGACACCCGCCGCCCATCCTGCTCGGCGCGCCGGCCCACGAGCCCGTGACCGCCGTGTCGGCACCGCCGATCGGCGTGGGCGAGCGCACCGGCGTTCGACAGACCACGGTCGGGCTGCCGGTGGGAGCGACCGCGTGCTTCTTCACCGACGGCCTCGCCGAGGCACGTGTGGATGGAGAGCTGTTCGGCCGCGAGCGGCTCGCCGCGCTGATCGAGGACCTGAACGGCGACATCTCGGCCACCGCGCTCCTCGAGGGCATCCGCGAAGGGGCGGACCACGTGCCGGACGACATGGCCGCCTGCATCCTGCGTCCGGTGGCCGGCCTGCCCCCCGCGACGGACGAGCCGGCCGAGCGGATCGAGGAGCTCGAGCTGCGCGCCGGTGGCGAGCGCGACCTGCGCCGCTTCCTCGCAGCGTGCGGGATCCCCCCGGTGGAGATCGGCGACCTCGTGCGCCGCGCGGACGCCCGCGCCGAGGACTACGGCGGAGCGATCGTGCGCGTGAAGATCGTGACGGGCACCCGCCCGCAGGTCACGCTGGCGCTGCCGCTGGTGGAGTCGCTGGCGACGGCGCGCGTGTAGGCCTACTGGCTTTCGCTCACACAGGCGAACAGCGCCAACGTCTCGAGGCACGTGGTGAGCAGTGCCTGCGCCGCCCCCTCGAGTTGCTCCTGGGGGGTGCCGAAGTGCTCGGAGCCGACCGCGCGAGCGTCGGCGCCCATGTCGGGCCACCAGTGCGTGGCGGCGTCGAGGACGTCGGAAGTCGCTCCGATGAGAACCTGCAGCCACTCACTCCAGTCCGCGCTGCCCGGCTGGTCGAAGAACTCGGACCGGCACACCTGCACCACCGATCGCGTGAGCCCCAGGGCGTGCTCGAAGTCGCGCTCGGCGGGATGCGACCACTGCTTGAGCGAGCTCACCCAGAGCGCGCGCGCACCCAGCTCGATCACGCCGTCCACCGCTCGCGCGCTCGCTCCCTCCGAGGCGGGCGGCGCGCACAGACGACCGAGCGCGGCGCCGATCTCGAGGGACACGTCGAGCCCGCGCGACACGGGACCGAGCTCGTGCCGCAGCCGCCCGCCGTTGACCAGCTCCGCCGCCGTGCGCACCAGCGACTCGTCCAGCGGGTCGCCCTCGTCGTAGAAGGAGTGGCATGCCTCTGGAACCACGCTGCGCCGAGCCATCTCGGTGGCGACGCCGCTCGCGACGATCGTCTGTACGAACTCATCGTCGAACAGCTCGAAGCCCTCCACGCCCAACACCGCGCCCCGGTGAACCTGCGACAGCTCCTCCCACACCTCGCCGCTCCCGTCGGCAAGCGTCAGGAACGCCAGCCGGCCGTGCTCGAGCAGGCTCCCACCGCGCGCGACAAGGTCCGCGCCGACGGCTTCGACGGCTGCTTCTGGACCGCTGAGGTGGACCCGGTGGTAGTGCATCCAGAAAGAGAATGCATGTGAATCGAGCCTCGCGGGTGAAAAAGTACGCACCCGTTGCGCAATTGGCGCAGCGCTGTTACCGAACAGGCGCCTAGGGCGTGCGCAGTTCCCACATCTCATAGCGGCCGAGGGGGGTGTAGCCGAGCTGCGCGTACATCTTCTCGGCGGCCGCCGTGGACTCCAGTGTGGTCGTGGTGCAGCCACGCTCCCTTGCTTCGCGGAGGGCGTGGCGCATCAGCTCGCTGGCGAGTCCGGCACCGCGCGCGCCCGGCACGGTGGCTACGAACCAGAAGTAGCAGTCGCCGCCCTGCTCGCGGGCGATGAGCGCGCACGCCGCCTGGCCTCCGGCTCGTGCGACGTGCAGGTGGCTGGCTGCATCGTCCATCGTCTCGAAGACGGCCGCCAGCGACCACGGCTGTAACACGCCGTAGGCGAGGTCATTGACCTCACCGACGAGTTCCCAGTCCGGTGCCGGGTGGAGGTCGAGCTCACGCCGCGGCGCGAGGTCGAGCGTGTCGATCTCGGCGGCACAGAGCATCGGCGTGGAGTCGAGTACGTGACCTCTCGAGCCCAAGATTGCCGGTGCTCGCGGCTCGTCGGGCGGTACCCACACGCTCCACGCCTTCACCCCGGCCGCTTCGTAGGCCGCCGCGAGCCTGGGATACACAAGCTCGAGCTGCGCCGGGTCGTCGTAGAAGGCGCTGTTGAAGATCGAGAACCACTCGCGCACTGGCACCACCGTCGCTTGGATGCCGTCGAGCTCGAGGAGCTCAGCGCCGGGATATCCACCCGCCATCGCTCGGTAGAACGCGCGCTGGCTGGCCTTCTGCCGCGCACGAAGCTGCTGTTCCATCTTCATACTCATGCGTATAACATACTCATGCGTATGAAAGCTGCAGTTGCAGGCGCGAAGCCCGCGCGAGCTCAAAAGAACGCCGCCAGGACCGCGGCGCTGCTGGCTGCGGCAGCCGAGACGTTCGCGGAGCGCGGCTTCCAGGCGGCGACGATGGAGCAGATCGCTGATCGCGTGGGCCTGACGAAGGGCGCCCTGTACTACCGCTACAGGACCAAGGAAGACTTGTTCCTGGCGCTTCTCGACGAGCGCTGCGCGCGCTACACCGCCGAGCTCGAGCGTACGCCGGTGGCCGGTTGGGGTGCCTTTGCCGAGCAGTTCCTCGCCGTCGTCCGCGACGGCACGTGGCCGCGCCTCTACTTCGAGTTCGTCTCGTACGCGGCGCGGCACCCGCAGGCGCGCCGCCGTATGGTCAAGCGACTGCGTGCGCTGCGCGCGGCGCTCCAGCGCGTGATCGAGGCACAGGCCGCGCAGGCCGGTGTCGAGCCTGCCGTCCCGGCGGCCCAGATCGCCCTCGCCCTCACCGCGGTCGCCAACGGCCTGGCGCTCGAACGCCTCGCCGACCCTCGCAGCGTTCCGGACCGCGCATTCTTCGAGCTCCCCGCCCTCATCCTCGCCAACGGCGCGGGAGGAAGGACAGCCGCATGAAGCTCTATGTCTGTTACGGCACGTTCGGCCCGCCAGACCGCCACCCGTGCGCCAAGGCACACCGCGCGCTGAGGGAGGCCGGACATGAGTTCGAGGTCGTCAGGACCTTCGGCTGCTACGGCACCGATCGCCTGTTCAGGGGCCGCCGCGAGGTCAAGGAGCTGTCCGGCAGTTACAAGGTGCCGACACTCGTCCTCGACGACGGCTCGATCATCGACGGCTCCGCGGCCATCGCCCAGTGGGCGCGGGCTCATCGGGAACCTTCCGCGCTCTAGCGCGGGAACGTGACGAGCGGAGAGGGAGGGATTCGAACCCTCGAGGCAGGTCAACCCCGCCCACGCGATTTCCAGTCGCGCTCCTTAAGCCACTCGGACACCTCTCCGGAACGCGACAAAGCGTAGCTAGAGACCGAGACCGCGCACGCCCGGCTCGTCCCAGCCCAGGTGATGCGCGAGCTCGTGGCGCAGCACCCGCTCCACCTGCGCGGCGAGCACATCCGGGTCGTATCCGAAGTCGCGCTCGAGGGTGTCCTGGTAGATCACGATGCGGTTCTCGTAATTGCCTCGCGCAACCGTGTCGCCGAAGTAGTGGCCGTAGGCGCCGGCCTGCGCCCCGCGGCGCGACACCACCACCGGCGTCTTCTCGAGCAGCGCCTGGAACTCGGGCGGCAGCCGGTCGATCGCGTCTGCCACCAGCAACTCGAACTCGGTGGCATCGCGTGCGAGGTCCGGCTCACGCGCCAGCTCCTCGCTCCGGCGCACGAGGCGCTCGAACTCCTCCTCGGTCATCCCGCCCCGGCCCATCAGCGCCACGGTCCCCCACGCCACCACCAGGAAGAACGCGATCGCCGCCACGATCAGCGTCGCGAGGCCGCCCGCGCCGGACAGCGAGGGCGGGTGAAGGAACATGAGCAGCACCCCCACGGCGAAGACGGCGATGGCCGCGGCGCGCAGTGCGGAACGAGGGCCTTCGTTCATCTCTGAACAAGCGTACGCCGCGCCCGGCAGAGGTCGTTTCGGCGCAATTCGATCGGGTAGCGGCGAGGCAGAGGGCCACTCGATTCAGGGGGACAGACCATGGCCATCATTCCCAAGATCGGACTGACGACCGTAGCCGGCGCCACCGGAGCAGCCGCCGCATATCTGCTCGATCCGCAACAGGGCCGGGGACGCCGAGCGAAGGCGAAGGACATGTTCCTCGCGCGCGTGAGGAAGACGGGCAGGGAGCTCGACAGCCAGGCCCGCTTTGCGGCCGGTACGGCCACCGGCGGGGCCAAGCGCGTCACCGGCGCCGGCTCGGGCAACCCCGACCTCGACAACACAGCCCTGGCGCGCAAGGTCGAGTCGGTGATCTTCCGACCCGAGGACGCGCCCAAGGGCCGCGTGAGCGTGAACGCCGAGGGCAGCGTGGTGTACCTGCGCGGCGAGGTGGAAACGCAGGAGCAGATCGACGCGCTCGTGCACGGCGCAGAGCGCGTGGAAGGCGTGGAGGCCGTCCGCAGCCTGCTGCACCTGCCCGGATAGCGCGAGGTTTGCGCTCCGCGCGGGTCGGGGTACCCCTGCTGCAATGGCACCGCTTACGCTCGCAATCTTCACGCTGCTCGTTCTCGCCACCGGCGCCGCGTTCGTGTGGGGCACTCCGATCCTCGGTGTGCCGATCCTGATCATCGCGCTTGCGGTGGGAGCGGTCGGTATGTTCGCCGGGCGTGCCAAGCGCGCCGGTGACATCAAGACCGAGCTCGACGACGCCAAGGCTCAGAAGACCGAGTTCACCGAGCGGGACCGGCAGACGCTCGCCTAAGCGCGCCACGGCCGGGACACCGGCATGAAGCGCGTCCGCATCGGTTGCTCGGGCTGGAACTACAAGGCCTGGCGCGAGTCGTTCTACCCTCAGGGGCTTCCCGCGCGGCGCTGGCTCGAGCGCTACGCGGAGGCGTTCGACACCGTCGAGATCAACAACACCTTCTACCGGCTGCCAAATCGCTCAGCGGTCGAAAACTGGGTGAAGCAGTCCCCTCCCGGCTTCGTCTTCACCGTGAAGGCGAGCCGCTACCTGACCCACATCAAGCGCCTGACCAACATGGACGAGGGGGTGAGGCGCTTCTACGAACGCATCGAGCCGCTGGTGGAGTCCCCGAAGATGGGACCGGTGCTGTGGCAGCTGCCCGGCAATTTCCAGCGCGACGACGAGCGGTTGCGCAGCGCCCTCGAGGCCTTGCCAAAGGGGCGTCATTGCTTCGAGTTCCGGCATCCCAGCTGGTTCTGCGAGGACGTGTACCGGCTGCTCCGCCGGCACCGCGCGGCGCTGGTGATCGGGGACACGCCCGAGCGGCCCTTTCAGACGCACGAGTTCACCGCCGGCTGGACCTTCGTGCGCTTCCACTACGGCCACCGCGGGCGCGGCGGGAACTACTCACAGCGCGAGCTCGAGGAGTGGGCGGCGCGCCTTCGCGAGTGGCGCGAGAGCGTGGAGGCATACGTGTACTTCAACAACGACTGGAACGAGTACGCGGTGAGGAACGCGCTTGAGCTGAAGCGGCTGCTGGGCGCCTAAGCGGGGCAGAGCCAGCGGTCGTCGTCGACCGGCTCCGCCGCATTCGTGTCCGGAGGCGGAAAGTGGCGGCGGAAGGTGAAGGCGTCGGGCGAGGGGCCGATGGCGCTCAGCAGCGTGACGCGCTGCTCTGCCTCCGCGACCGTCGGGACGTGGCCGGCGGGCACCCACCAGAGGGCGAGGTGCGTCTCCATCCGCTCGAACCATTCGCGCCTCCGCTTCATCACGGCTAGATGCTCGGGCGCGGTGTACACGAAGGCGCGCAGCGCCTCGATCGATTCCCACACGGACATGTTCACGATCAGCGAGTCGTCGTCGAGCACCCGCACCGACGTCGCATTTCCCTCATCCGTCTGAAGCCGCCAGACGAACCCCGGAGCGCCATCAGCCACCGCATTCACAGAATCCAGCGACTCGACGAACTCGCGGAGCAGCTCCGAATCAAGCGGCTCAACGGGCCGAGCCAAGTTGACCTGAGCGAGATGAAACGAGGTCACAGGCAGAAGCCTATGACCTATGACCTATGACCTATGACCTAGCCGGCGTTGGGCGGATGCCCAGTGGCCTGCCCATCATCGTCCGCGGGCTCATTCCGCTCCGCGTCCTCGCGCGCCTCGCCGCCCTCGTCGTCGGGCACCTGCTCGGCCGGGCCTTCCTCTGGCAGCTGATCCGACTCTTCTCGCTCCATACGGCGAGGGTACCTAAGGCGTGGCGCCGGCGGCCCGCGGGTCGCCTCCCTGCTCACGCTCGGGGCGCAGCTTCCTGAAGCGGCGCATCATCCGGCGCGCATTCTCGGTCTCGAGCACCAGCGATCCGCGGCGGGTGGCCTTCACCATCAGGCCAGTCGAGTCTTTGGCTGTGGAGCGCCTGGGAGCGGGCTCCGTGGGCTCAGCATCCATCACGTTCCTCCCTGCGGAATGGGCGCCGGCGAGTCCGGCGCGGCGCATTTGTGCTACCCCGCCGCCGGTACGCGTAAACCAAACAGGTGCATTTTGCGGACAAATGGGGCACCCGTGAGACCTCTGTACGCTCAATCGGTGCTCGGGAGGCAGCTAGTCGTGCTCACAGCCGTCGCGGCCGCCACAGCAGGCGCCGCGTTCGCGGCCGCCGGCGGGGCGGCGAGCAGGCGCGCCGTGAAGATCTCCGGCTGCCCGGTGTTTCCCGCGTCGAACCAGTGGAACCTGCCGGTGGACAAGCTGCCGGTGGCGAAGGACTCGGATGCCCTCGTCCGCTCAATCGGCGAGGACAAGCCGGTGCATCCGGACTTCGGGTCAGGGACATACGGCGGCGGCCCGATCGGCATCCCGTACACCATCGTGTCGCGCAGGCAGCACAAGGTGCGGGTGCGGTTCGATTACTCCTCCGAATCCGACAAGGGGCCGTATCCGATCCCGCGGAACGTGCCGATCGAGGGCGGCCGCAACTCCACCGGCGACCGCCACGCGATCATCATCGACCGCTCGCACTGCAAGCTGTACGAGCTCTATGCCCTCCGGCACACGGCCGCGGGATGGCATGCAGGGTCGGGCGCGATCTGGAGCCTGCGCTCGAACCACCTCAGGCCGAAGACCTGGACGTCAGCCGACGCCGCCGGCCTGCCGATCTTCCCTGGCCTCGCGCGCTGGTCGGAAGCGCGCCACGGCTCGATCAATCACGCCCTGCGCTTCACCGTGCCAGACACGCGCAGGGCGTTCATCTACCCGGCGCGCCACCAGGCGGGTGATACAGACAACCCCAGCGTGCCGGCCATGGGCCAGCGCTTCCGGCTGAAGGCGAGCTTCGACATCTCGGGCTTCCCCCGGCAGGCGCGGATCGTGCTGAAGGCACTCAAGAAGTACGGGATGATCGTGGCCGACAACGGCTCACCGTGGTTCATCAGCGGCGCGCCGGCGCGCGGCTGGAACAACGACGATCTGCACCAGCTCGGCAGGGTGACCGGCCGCGACTTCGAGGCCGTGGACACGAGTTCGCTGCCTCGCGGCTAGCTACGTGCGAACGCGCTGAGCCAGGCGCTTGGCGCGGGTGCGGCTGGCGCCGTCCCCGCCCGTGCGAGCGATCGTCTCGAACTCCTCGAGCGATCGGCCGGATCCCACGGCCACGCAGGTGAGCGGCGACTCGGCGAGGCTGGCCGGCATGCCCGTCTCCTCGCGGATGCGCTCGTCGAATCCCTGCAGCAGCACGCCGCCGCCCGCGAGCAGGATGCCGCGCTCGGCGATGTCGGCGGCGAGCTCCGGCGGGGTCCGCTCGAGCGTCTCCTTCACCGCGTCGATGATCTCCACGAGCGGCGCCTCGAGCGCGCCGCGGACCTCCTCGGCGGTGAGCATCACGGACTTCGGAAGGCCGGACACGAGGTCGCGCCCGCGCACCTCCGCGCTCTGCTCCTCCTCCTGCGGCCGGGCGGAGCCGATCGACAGCTTGATGTCCTCGGCGGTCTGCTGGCCGATCGCGATGCCGTGCTCGCGCTTGATGTAGCCGGCGATGGCCTCGTCGAGCTCGTACCCGCCGGTGCGCACCGATTCCGCCACCACAATTCCGCCCAGCGAGATCACCGCCACCTCGGTGGTGCCGCCGCCCACGTCCACCACCATGTTGCCCACGGGCTCCTCGATGGCGAGCCCGGCGCCGATGGCCGCGGCGATCGGCTCCTCGATCAGGTTCACGCGACGCGCGCCGGCGGAGAGGGAGGCCTCGATCACCGCGCGCTTCTCCACGTCGGTCACGCCGGACGGCGCGCACATCACGAGTCGCGGGTGCGCGAAGCGGCTCTGGTGGACCTTGCGGATGAAGTACCGGAGCATCTGCTCGGTCACCTCGAAGTCGGCGATCACGCCGTGGCGCAGAGGCCGGATCGCCGAGATCGATGCCGGCGTGCGCCCGATCATGCGCTTGGCCTCGCTGCCCACCGCGTGAACGGCGCCGGTGTTCGTATCCATCGCCACAACCGATGGCTCGGACACCACAATTCCGCGGCCGCGGACGTACACAAGCGTGTTCGCCGTGCCGAGGTCGATCGCCATGTCACGGGCGCCCAATTGCGACGAAAAAATGCCCATCTGCAGGCTCAGCGTAGTGGTCTCGCCAAACGGCGGAGTTCCTCGGCCAGACCGAGGGGCCAGATTCAAGTCGGGTGGGGTGAGAGTCGATCTAGCAGTAGGGAGGACCCGCTCTGCGCTCCTGCCCTGTCACGAGATGCAGCCGAACACGCCCCGACACGAGATCGACCGCTCCGGGTCGCCGGAGTCGTCGATCGCCCACCTGAGGGGACTTCTCGAGGTCACCCGCCTGCTGCGGGGCGAGCACAAGCTTTCCTCGGTCCTCGACGCGATCGCGCGCACCGTGTGCGAGTCGCTCGGCTTCGCCACGGTGGTGATCACCCTCTACCGGCCGGCCTGGAACGACTTCGAGGTCACCGCCGTGCACGGCAGCGAGGAGGCGCGCGGGGTTCTGATGGGAACCGTGCGCGAGTGGGAGGACATCGCCCCGCTGATCCACGAGCGCTTCCTGCGCCGTGGCGCCTACTTCATCCCCCACAACGAGTTCGATTGGAATTCCATCGACGGCGCGAGCTTCGTTCCGGACTGGGCGCCGAGCAGCGAGCCGGACGCGTGGCATCCCGAGGACGCGCTGCTCGTGCCGCTGCGCCGCGGCGACGGCAGCACGCTCGGGCTGATCTCCGTGGACGAGCCCGCGTCCGGGCGAACGCCGAGCGACGCCGAGCTGGACGTGCTCGTGGCCGTGGCCGCGCACGCCGCGCTGGCCGTTGAGAGCACTCAGGAGGCGGAGCGCGCCGGCCACTACCGGCAGTCCCTCGAGCAGCTGCTCCTCGTGTCCTCGCGGCTCACCGAGTCGCGCTCGATCGACTCCATCCTCGAATCGGTGTGCGACGGCATCCGTGAGGCGCTCAGGTTCGAGAAGGTCTCGATTGACCTGCTGGATCGAACGGACGGGCGCTTCCACGTGCGCGCCGCGTCGGGCTGGGACATGGCCGGCGTCACGCTCCCGCCGCCGGTGTCGATCCAATCGATCAAGCCGCTGCTCGACTCGCAGTTCGAGGTCGAAGGCTGCTTCCTCGTCACGCCCGAGGAGGCACGGGCGCGCGTGAACACCCACGAGCCCACCTACTCATCGGTGTCGAACGGCCGCGGGCCGAACGCCTGGAACCACCACTGGCTGCTCGTGCCGCTGTATGACCGCGACCGCGAGGTGATCGCGCTGATCTGGGTGGACGACCCGGAGGACCGCCTGATTCCCTCGCGCGACAGCCTCAAGGCCCTGCGCATGTTCGCCAACCAGGCCACGACCGCTCTCGACTCGATGGCCCAGTTCGAGGAGATGCGCTTCCTCGCCGACCACGATCCCCTCACTCGCCTCGGCAACCGCCGCTCGTTCATGGCGCGGCTCGAGCTCGAGACCTCGCGCGCGCTGCGCTACGGCACCTCGTTCGCGCTCGTGGTCTGCGATCTCGACGGGTTCAAGGACGTGAACGACCGTCACGGCCATCTCGCCGGCGATCAGGCCCTCGAGCACGTGGCGGCTGTGCTGCGCGACGCCCTGCGCAGCTCGGATGGCGCCTACCGGCTGGGGGGCGACGAGTTCGGTCTCATCCTGGTGGAGGCGGGGAACGAGATTGCGGGGGACGTGGTGGACCGCGTGTCCTCCGCGCTCGCGTTCCAGCAGGACGAGCGCCTGAGCGGGCTGCGCGCGAGCTTCGGCGTGGCGGTGTGCCCTGCCGACGGTGTCACGCCGAGCGCGCTCTTCAACGCCGCCGACCAGGCCATGTACGGAGCCAAGCGCTCCGGTGGCGAGGCCGACCTGCCCGTGTAGCTATTACCGTTCGACGCGGTGCAGACCGTGGAGCTGATAGCGGCGATCATCGCGGTCGTGGGTCTCGTGGCCTACCCCGTCGTGATCCACATCGTGGAGCGGGGAACGCCTCAGGCCGCGAAGGAGGAGGCGGCGCGCGTTTACTTCGATGAGCACGGCCGCTGGCCGGACGACGATTGAGGGTCTGGGTCGCGGGACCTGACGAGGCCGCGGATGTCACGCGGCTGATGATCGCGTTCCGCAACTGGTGGAGGCGCGACTGGCCGGACGACGATACGTTCGCCCTCGGGATCGAGCGGCTGCTGGCGGACGAGAACACGGACTTCCTGCTCGGCGCCGTGGACGAGGGCGCGGCCGGCGTCTGCCAGCTCCGCTACCGCTACAGCCTCTGGTGGGATGCCCCGGACTGCCTGCTCGAGGACCTCTACGTGGAGGACGCCGCACGCGGACGCGGCCTCGGAGCGGAGCTCGTGCGCGCCGCCGCCGGGCGGGCGCGCGAGAGGGGCTGCCGCCGCCTGGAGCTGGACGTGAACGATGCGAACGCGCCGGCGCTGGCTCTGTACGAGCGGCTCGGCTTCAGCTCCTACGTGGAGGAGCTGGACGGGCACAACCGCTTCATGCGGCTCCACCTCTGAGCTTCAGAAGCCGCGCCGCGTTCTCCTTCAGCACGAGCGGCCGCACCTCGTCCTTGATGTCGATCTTCTCGAAGTCCGCGATCCAGCGCTCGGGCGTGATCAGCGGGTAGTCGGAGCCGAAGAGCATCTTGTTCTTCAGCAGGGTGTTCGTGTACTGGATCAGGTTCTTCGGGAAGTACTTCGGCGACCAGCCGGACAGGTCGATGTAGACGTTGGGCTTGTGCACCGCGATCGCCAGCGCCTCGTCCTGCCAGGGGAAGGACGGATGGGCGAGGATGATGTCGAGGTCCGGGAAGTCGGCCGCCACGTCGTCGATGCACATGGGATTCGAGTACTTGAGATGCACGCCGCCGCCGCCCGGCATGCCGGCTCCGATGCCGGTCGTGCCCGAGTGGAAGAGCGCGATGAGGCCCGCCTCGGCGATCACCTCGTAGAGCGGATAGAAGGTCCTGTCGTTCGGCCAGAACGCCTGCGTGTTCGGGTGGAACTTGAAGCCGCGCACCTTGTGTTCCTCGATCAGCCACCTGGCCTCGCGGATGCCGAGCTTGCCCTTGTGCGGGTCCACGCTCGCAAACGGGATCAGCACGTCGTCGTTCTTATGCGCGAGCTCGGCCACCTCCTCGTTCGGAACGCGCTTGCGGCCCATGCCGGACTCGTCGTCCACGGTGAAGACGATGGCCGCCATGTTGAGGCTGCGGTAGTAGTCGGCCACCTCCTGGGTGGTCGGGCGCGGTGGCTCGCCGCCGAAGTACTTCTTGGCCGCCGCGAGGTACTCGAGCGCGACCTCGTCCTCCTCGCCGTGCGACGAGCGCTCGGCGTGCGTGTGCACGTCGATCGCGACGATCTTGTCGATGTCGATGGCCATGTGCCAGATGGAAATCAACCACAGATGCGTATCCTCCGGCCCGATGAGTGCTCGACGGGCAGCCATCGTCGGCGCGGGGCCGGCGGGTTTCTATACGGCCGAACAGCTCCTGGGCCAGGGATTCGAGGTCGATCTGTACGACGTCCTCCCCACGCCGTTCGGGCTGGTTCGCGCGGGTGTGGCGCCGGATCACCCGAAGATCAAGTCGGTCACGCGCGTATACGAGAAGACAGCGCGGAAGCCGGGCTTTCGCTTCTTCGGCGGCGTCGAGCTCGGCTCAGATGTGCAGCGGGAGGACCTGCTCGAGCGCTACCACGCGGTGGTGTACGCGGTGGGAACCGCCACGGACAACCGCCTAGGCATTCCCGGCGAGGATCGTCCCGGATCGCACTCGGCCACGGAGTTCGTGGCCTGGTACAACGGCCATCCCGACTTCGCGGACGCGGAATTCGACCTCTCCGCCACTCGCGCCGTGGTGATCGGGAATGGCAACGTGGCCATCGACGTGGCGCGCATGCTCGTGCTCGATCCCGACGAGATCAACGTCACCGATACCGCGGACCACGCCGTGGCGGGCCTCGCGGCGGCACAGGTGGAGCACGTGATCCTGCTGGGACGGCGCGGGCCGGCGCAGGCGGCGTTCACCAACCCCGAGCTGCGCGAGCTGGGCGAGCTGCAGCGGGCGAACGTGATCGTGGATCCCGCCGAGGTGGAACTGGACGAGCACAGCGCGGCATGGCTGGAATCCGACGCGGCCGAGCCCACCAACCGGCGCAACGTCGAGATCCTGCGCGAGTACTCGCAGCTACCGCCGGGCGACAAGAGCCACCGCATCGAGCTGCGTTTCCTGCGGTCCCCGGTGGAGGTGCTCGGCGAGGAGGACTCCGGCTGCGTCACCGGCCTGCGAGTGGTTCGCAACCGGATCGAGCCCGATGAGAGCGGCCGCCTGCGGGCGGTGTCCACGGGCGAGGAGGAAGTGATCTCGTGCGGCCTCGTGCTGCGCTCCATCGGCTACCGCGGCAACCCGCTGCCGGGCGTGCCGTTCGACGAGCGCCGCGGGCTCATCCACAACGAGGGCGGGCGCGTGACCTCCGAGGACGGCGAGCGGCTGCCCGGCGAGTACGCGGTGGGCTGGATCAAGCGCGGCCCGAGCGGCGTGATCGGCACGAACAAGAAGGACGCGGCGGACACCGTCGCGCGCGTCGTGGAGGACGTGGAGGCGGGCCGCCTGAATGAGCCTTCGGCCTCGTCCGACCCCGAGGCGATCGAGGCGTGGTTGCGCGAGTGCGTGCCCAGCCTCGTCACCTGGGAGGGCTGGGAGGCCATCGACACACATGAGCAGGGTCTGGGCGAGCCTCAGGGCCGCCCGCGCGTGAAGCTCGTGCGCGTGCCGGAGATGATTGCGGTCGCGCAGGGCGCGATCCGGGTCGAGCGCTAGTGCGCGGGAGCGATGAGCGCAGACGCGCTCGCTCCCTCCCGGTCGAGATCGCGGGCCTGGGCGGCTGCCGGGCTCTTTCCGGCGTCTAGCGCTGCTCGCTGGGAGCTCCGACCTCCCGGCCGAGGAGCCAGCCGGCGTACGCGAACTCGCGCTCCTGAAGCGCCTGCGAGAAGTAGCGCAGCGAATCGCCGGCGATGCTGCCGCCGTGCATGCTGTGGATCCATTCGGGCGCCAGCGCCGCGATGCGCTCGTCGACCGCGCGGACCGGGTTCTCGTGGGCGAAGATGCCCACTCCGCGGTACACCTCGATCATCGCGTCAGACAGGTTCTCCGTGACCACCGGCGGCTGATCGCCCGGCTGGAGATAGAGGTCGGACGGGAAGAGGCTGCCCGTGGACTCCTCCACGATCATCATCGAGTCCCAATGGTGCACGTGCGGTGTCTCGAGGAAGCGCAGCGTGTGCTTTCCCAGCTCGAGCTTCTCGCCGTCCGTGAAGCCGCGGACGCGCTCGTGTAGACCGAAGCCGTGGGCGTTCAGGCCGATCGACAGCGCCGATCCCACCAGTTCCGACTCGCGCGCCTCCGCCATGAAGCGGTCCATCCCGCCGTTCTCGTCGCCCTCCCAGTGGAGCAGGATGATGTTCGCCAGCGTCGCGGGGTCGAGCACCTGGCTGATCGCGCCGCGGATGGCCTCGTAGTGGTCGTACTCGCCGGTGTGGATGAGCGTGGGACGCTCGTCGTCGATGAGGAACTGGTTGAACGTGATGCCGTAGTCCTCGTTCCACGTGGAGATCCGGTAGATGCCGCCGGTGATGTTGTCGATGCGAGTCTGCATGGGCCGATCCTTTGGTTGAGCACAGGTGTATAGCGATTCATACACCGGCCGCGTGCGGCTGTCAAGCTTTAGCTATACAATGCTGTTCAATGAAGCGTAAGTACGAGCTCAAGAAGCGCGCTGAGGCGCAGGCCGAGACGCGGCGGCGGATCGTGGAGGCCGCGATCCAGTTGCACTCGACCAAGGGACCCGCGCGAACCACTTTCAGCGACGTCGCCGAGCTGGCCGGCGTCCAGCGGGCGACGCTCTACAGCCACTTCCCCACCGAGCGCGACCTCGGGCTGGCGTGCTCCGGCCTCTACATGCAACGGAATCCCGCGCCCGATCCGTCGGCGTGGCGGGCGCTGCGCGGCGAAGAACGGCTGCAATTAGGGCTTACCGAGATGTACGGGTTCTATGAGCGCAACCAGGACATGTTCGGCCGCGTGCACGCCGACATGGAGACGCACGAGCTCTCGCGCGAGCTCTTCTTCCTTCGCTTTGGCGAACAGCTGGCCCGCGCTCGTTCCGCGCTGGCGCCGGCCTTGCCGCGCGGCAAGAAGGCGCAGGCCGCTCTGGACCTGGCGCTCAACTTCGGCACCTGGCGGCAGCTTTCAGGAAGTGGCCTGTCGAACGCCGCGGCGGCC
Source organism: Thermoleophilaceae bacterium (assembly GCA_036378175.1). Taxonomy (GTDB): domain Bacteria; phylum Actinomycetota; class Thermoleophilia; order Solirubrobacterales; family Thermoleophilaceae; genus JAICJR01. The sequence continues at coordinate 18,210 of DASUWY010000006.1, read as the reverse complement.
GATGTGATGGTGAAAGCGCTTCTCGCTCAGCGCGCCACGGTGCGCCGGTAGCGCGCCGTCGCGAGCACCGAGAACACCGCGGTGATCCCCACGCACCAGAGGAGCCCGACCCAGATGTCGGTACCGGCGGGCGCGCCGAGCCAGAGCGCGCGCAGTGCGTCCACGATCGTGGTGATCGGGTTCGCGTTCGCGATCGCCTCGAGCACCTTGGGCATCGACTGGGTCGGCACGTAGACCGACGACACGAACGTGAGCGGGAAGATGATCACCGTGATCAGCGCGGAGGCCGACTCGGGCGTTGACGAGATGAGCCCGATGAACGCGTACACCCACGACATCGCGTAGCCGAAGAACAGGACGAGTGCGAGGCCGGCAACGATCTCCGCGGCGTTCGCGTTGAAGGAGAAGCCGACGATGAAGCCCACGATCAGCATCGTGGTGAGCGCGATCACGTTCATCGCGATGTCGCTGAAGGTGCGGCCGGCGATCACCGCCGAGCGCGCGATGGGCAACGAGCGGAAGCGGTCGATCAGGCCCTTGCGCAGGTCGTCCGAGATGCCGAGCGAGGTGGCGTAGCCGGTGAACGCGATCATCTGGATCACGATGCCGGGCAGGAAGAAGTCGATGTAGTCGTACCCGGGGGTGACGATCGCCCCGCCGAACACGTACGTGAATAGGACCACGAACATGATCGGCTGGAAGGTCACGCCCACCAGCAGGTCGGGGTTGCGCGGGAGGCGGCGCAGGTTGCGCTCGGCGAGGAGCAGGGCGTCGTGGAAGGCGGTCATTCGGTCTCCTCCGCCTCGCGCCCGGTGAGGGCTAGAAACACGTCATCCAGGCTGGGGCGCCTGAGCGTGAGGTCACTCACCTCGATGCCTGCGTCGTCCAGGCGTCGCAGCGCGTTCGCCACGGTGCCGTCTCTTCTCGAAACTGCAGCAGTGAGCACACCGTCTCTGAGTTCGGGGGATTCGCTTACCACGGAGGCCAGGGCCTGGCTCGCCCGTTCGATCTGGGTTTCGTCCTCGAGGTGGACCTCCAGGCGGTCGCCGCCCACGCGGTCCTTCAATTGCGCCGCGCTGCCCTCGGCGATCACCTTGCCGTGGTCGATCACCGCGATCTGGTCGGCCAGCCGATCGGCCTCATCGAGGTACTGCGTGGTGAGGAGAACGGTGGCGCCCTCGCTCACTCGATCCTCGATCGTCTGCCAGAGGCCCAGGCGGCTGCGCGGGTCGAGCCCGGTGGTGGGCTCGTCGAGGAAGAGCACGGGCGGGCGCGCCACGAGCGCGCCGGCGAGGTCGAGCCGCCGCCGCATGCCGCCGGAGTAGGTGCTCACGAGACGGTCACCGGCGTCCTCGAGATCGAAGCGCTCGAGCAGCTCGTTGGCGCGAGCGCGAGCGTCACGCTTGCCCATGCCGTAGAGGCGCCCAAACAGCGTGAGGTTCTCATGGCCGGTCAGGCTCTCGTCGACGGCCGCGTACTGGCCGGCGAGGCCGATCCGTTCGCGCAGCCTGGTTGCGTCCTTCACCACGTCCAGGCCGTCCACGCGCGCGCTGCCGCCGTCTGGCCTGAGCAGCGTGGTGAGGATGCGCACGGCCGTGGTCTTGCCGGCGCCGTTCGGCCCGAGGAGCCCGAGCACGGTGCCCTTGTCAGCCCTCAGGTCCACGCCATCCAGAGCGCGAACGTCGCCGTAGCGCTTGCAGAGTCCTCGAGTCTCGATCGCTGGGGCCATGCGCTGGAAGCTAGCGATTCGGCAGCAGCTGTCTCAGCTCGCGCATCATCTGGACGGGCTCCTCGAAAACGTCGTGCCAGGTGTAGCTGCGGAACTGGTCACCTCGCGCGTACGCCTCGCGCTGACGCCGCTGGTCCTGCTCCCAGGAGTAGCGCGAGTTGTGGAACCCGTAGCTCTGGAGTTCAACGGTCAGTTTGTGTTCCGGCCAATGGCAATCCACGCGGCGGCCACCGACGGGCCTGTTGGTTTCCGGCAGGGGCAGGCCGGCATCCTTCAACCGCTGCTGGAACCTGCGCTCGAGCTTGCTGAGGAGCACCTTGGCGTCCCCGCGCATGACGGCGCGGAGCTTGGCGGCCCCTTTCGCATTCGGGTTGAGGAGACGCTCGACCATCGCGGGTGTGACTCTGTGGAGCACACCGGCTTCGTGGCAAATGCGCGCGAGCTCGTCCTCGGTGAGCCGCGCGGCGACGTCGATCAGCGTGCGAGGAACTGTGGTCACCGGAATGCCGCGCCAGGTGGTGGCGTCGTTGCGGCAGATCGATGGCGAGTGGCGCGCCCCGAGCCGCTGCGTGGGAGCAGTCACCTCGGGCTGTGGGGGCGTTCCCCTGATCAAGCTCAGCAGGTAGACCGCAGCCATCCCGCTGAGCAGCGCCCCCTCACCGCGAGCCTTTACAGCAGCCATGTAAGAGGACTCGAAGTTCGGAGCTCGATGACCCACGCGGTAGACACCGCGGTATTGGGTCAAGAGCACACCGATCTCCAGGCGGTGCCTGATCTCGTCGCTGCTCACGCCGGCATCGAGCAGCTCTGCACGTGTGACGATGCCCTTCGCCCGAGTCGCGAGCTGCTCGATCTTGCTCTCCACGCTCTGGTTTTTTGGGGCCACTGGCCCTAAAAGTCCAGGCGGTGGAGAAGTTCGCCCCCCAAGGGAGGCGAATGCGGAGGGGGAGGGATTCGAACCCTCGAGCGACGAAACCGCCGCTAACGGTTTTCGAGACCGCCCCGTTCAACCACTCCGGCACCCCTCCAGAGCGCCAAGAAGGCTAGCGTCTAGGGCATGGCGCGCACAGAGAAGGCGGTGCTGATCACCGGCTGCTCAACGGGGATCGGACGCGCTACCGCCGAGCGGCTGGCCAAGCGCGCGGAGTTCACGGTCTACGCCACCGCTCGCAAACCGGAGTCGATCGAGGATCTCCGGCAACGAGGCTGCCGCACCCTCGCGCTCGACGTGACGGACGAGAACTCCATGAAGGCGGCCGTCAATTCCGTACACGAAGAACACGGCTCGGTATGGGCGCTGGTGAACAACGCCGGCTACAGCCAGTCGGGCGCTGTCGAGTCGATTCCGCCCGACCAGTTGCGACGGCAGTTCGAGACCAACGTGTTCGGCCTCGTCCGGATGTGCCAGCTCGTGCTTCCGGGCATGCGGACCAAGCGCGAGGGCCGGATCGTGAACCTCAGCTCGATGGGCGGCAGGCTCACCTTCCCCGGCGGCGGCGCCTACCACGCCACCAAGTACGCGGTGGAGGCGCTGTCTGACGCGCTGCGCTTTGAGGTCTCGGGTTTCGGCATTCACGTGGTGCTGATCGAGCCCGGACTGATCCGCACCCAATTCGGCGACACCGCGGTGGGCTCGATAGGCCACCCCAGCACGGACGATGGCCCCTACGCCAGGTTCAACGCCGCCGTCGCCGCCACCACAGCGGGCGCGTACAGGGGGGCGCTCAGCCGGCTCGGTGCGAAGCCGGACGCGGTGGCCCGGCAAATCGAACACGCGCTCACCCGGGATCGGCCGAAGACGCGCTACCCAGTGACGGCGTCGGCTCGCCTGATGCTCGCCCTCCACGCTGTGCTCCCCGACCGCGCCTGGGACGGGATGGTGGGCACCACCTATCCGAAGCCCGGCCGCTGATCAGCGCCGCGTGGCGAAGAACTCCCGCAACAGCGCCGCGGACTCATCGGCGAGCAGGCCGCCCGCGACCTGCGGCCTGTGATTGAGGCGCGGCTCGGCCAGCACGTTGAGCACGCTGCCCGCGGCCCCCGCCTTCGGGTTCAGGGCGCCGTAGACCACACGCGGCACCCGGGCGAGCACCATCGCCCCGGCGCACATCGCGCACGGCTCCAGCGTCACGTACAGCACCGCATCCGCCAGCCGCCAGCCCCCCACGGCCTGCGAAGCCTCTCTCAGAGCCAGGATCTCGGCATGAGCTGTGGGATCCCCGCGCAGCTCCCGCTCGTTAGGCGCGGCCCCGATCACCTCCTGATCGCGGGCGATCACGCAGCCCACCGGCAGGTCCTCATGCTCCAGTGCCCGCTCGGCCTCACGCAGGGCGAGCCGCATGAAGTACTCGTCGCGGGGGAAAAAGATCGATGTCACTCAGGGGTACGTCCGGCCAGGTACAACAACTTCTGGAGCCAGAGGTTGTTTCTGCCGAATACTCTCTTTGGAGCCCACCCTAGCCTGATGCGCCGTCCGCTCTACGTCCTGGCCGCTCTCTCGGCGGCCTTTCTAATCCTCGCCACCTCCGCGTGGGCGGCTGACTACGTGCCCGGCCGTGTGATTGTGAAGTACCGGGATGGCGCTCCCCGGGTGGTGCGGGCGTCCGTGCAGCGCAGCACCCACACCGCGTATTCGGCTCGCGTGCCGGGCGGATCGCACATGCTCCGCCTGACGGGCGACCAGTCGGTGCCTGCCACGATCGCGAAGCTCGAGAGGAACAAGAACGTCCAGTACGCGGTGCCGGACTACATCGCGCACGCGTCCTTCATACCGAACGATCCGGGCTTCGCCGGCACGGTGAGCGGCTGGCAGTCCACGCAGTGGGACATGACCGGTCCCTTCAGCATGAACGCGCCGCTGGCATGGGACGAAGCGATCGCCGCACACGCCCCCGGCGGCAGCGGCGTGATCGTCGCTGTGCTCGACACCGGAGTGGCGTACGAGAACTACCACCGCTTCCGCAAGGCGCCCGACCTGTACGGCGGACGCTTCGTACGCGCCTATGACTTTGTGGACCACGACCGCCATGCGAATGACGAGAACGGCCACGGCACGCACGTGACCATGACGATCGCCGAGGCCACCAACAACGGCATCGGCCTCACCGGCCTCGCATACGGCGTGAAGATCATGCCGCTGCGCGTGCTCGACTCCGAGGGCGCCGGCGATGCGATCGCGATCGCGCGCGCCATCCGCTACGCCGCGAAGAACGGCGCCAAGGTCATCAACATGAGCCTCGAGTTCGACACGAGCGTGACGGCGTCGGAGATCCCGGAGATCGTCTCTGCGGTGCGCTACGCCCACCACAAGAACGTGGTGATGGTGGCCGCCTCGGGCAACGAGGCGGACAACGCCGTGGCGTATCCGGCGCGCACCACGCACGTGATCTCGGTTGGCGCGATCACGAAGGACGGGTGCCAGGCCGACTACTCGAACGGCGGCTCCACGCTCAAGCTCGTGGCGCCGGGCGGCGGCTCGGACGCGCCGAACAACGACAACCCGAACGACCAGGCGAACTGCCATCCGGGCGTCGACCTGCCCCCGATCTTCCAGCAGACCTTCTCCCACGACGGCAGCATCCGCAGCTTCGCGCTGCGCGGCTCCGAGTACGAGGGCACTTCGATGGCGAGCCCACACGTGGCCGCCGCCGCCGCGCTCCTCATCGCCAGCAAGAGGCTCGGCGCGCATCCGTCGGCCAACGCGGTGGAGCAGCGACTCGAGCACACCGCGTTCGATCTCGGCCCCGTGGGCTACGACACGCGCTACGGCTTCGGCGAGGTGCAGCCGGCCGCGGCACTTGGCCCCCAGCCCTAGCTCGGAGATACTGCCCAGCCGTGCTTCCGCATGACGAAGCCGGCAGTGGCCCCGCGCTCGTGCTGCTCCACGCGGGCGTGTGCGACCGCCGCATGTGGGCGGACCATCTCAAACCGCTTGCCGCCGCCGGTTACCGAGTGGTGGCTCTCGACCTCCCCGGCTTCGGCGACGCGGAGGTCGTGCCCGGCGAGCAGGCGCCATGGCTCGACGTCCTACGCGCGCTCGACCACCTCGGAATCGGCCGCGCCGCGCTCGTGGGCAACTCGTTCGGCGGAGCCGTGGCGCAGCGGGTGGCGCTCGTGGCGCCCGAGCGCGTGTCGGCCCTCGCGCTCATCTCGGCACCCGCGCCCGACCTCGAGCCGTCCGAGGAGCTCGAGTCGATATGGGCGACCGAGGAGGAGGCACTCGAGAACGAGGACCTCGACGCTGCCGCGCGGGCGGTGGCGGACGGTTGGACGCTTCCGGACGCGCCACAGGCGCTGCGCGACCAGGTGGCCGCGATGCAGCGCCGCGCCTACGAGTTACAGGAGGGCGCCGATGTGAGCGAGGCGCCGGACCCGCTCGAGGAGAACCCACAGCGGCTGAGCGAGATCGACGCTCCCACGCTGATCGCGGCCGGCGATCGGGACAAGGGCGACTTCATCGCCGGCGCAGAGTCGATGGCGGAGGCCATGCCGAACGCCCGCCACGAGCTCATCGCAGGCGCGGGTCACCTTGCGCCGCTCGAGACGCCGGAGCAGTTCCGCGAGCTGCTGCTCGACTTCCTCAGGTCGTCCGGATGATGAGGACGCTGCACGGCGCGTGATGCGACACCTTGTTCGGCACCGAGCCGAGCAGGAACCGCTTCGCACCGGTCATGCCCTTGTTGCCCACCACGATGAGGTCGGCACCTCGCTCCTCGGCGACGTCGAGGATCGCATCCGCGGGATCGCCCTCGCGCGCGAACGTCTCGACCTTCACCCCGGACTCCTGGATCGAGTCAGCGGCGCCGCTGAGGGTGGCCTCCACGTCCTCCCGCGGGTTGATCGACCACTGGAGGTCGTCCGGCGCGTCCCGGCGTTCCGCACGGAGGCGCCCCTCCGGCACCGGCTCGTACGCACTGACGACGTACAGCTCCGCCGAAATGCTCTTGGCCAACTCCGTGGCTTGACGTACGGCCTCCTTTGCCGTTTCAGAGCCGTCCGTACCCACCACGATTGACCTGAACATCCCTCTCCTTCCCGTTGCCGACGCGCAGCGCGCGCATCATATGCGCCGCACGCGCCGAATTCATGCAGCAATGGCTCAACCGCTGTACCATCACCAGAATGGGCGCCCGGACTCGCTGCCTTGGCGTAGATGACCATCCCGTCGTCCGCCAGGGCCTTGACCTCCTGTTTGGACAGCTCGACGACCTCGAGCTGGTCGGCACGGTCGAGACCGGCGAGGAGGCGCTCGAGGCGGTGGCGCGGCTCAACCCCCAGATCGTCCTGATCGACGTCCGCCTGCCGGGCATCGACGGCATCTCGGCCGTGAAGCGCATTCACGAGGCCGCGCCGAACGTGAGCTTCGTCGTGTTCTCCGCGTACGGCGACAAGCGACTCCTGTCGGACGCGATCGCGGCGGGGGCCCGCGGCTACGTGATGAAGGGCTCGCCTCCTGAGGACCTGCTGCGCGCGATTCGCACGGTGGCCGAGGGCAAGCCATTCGTGGACCCTTCGCTCTCACCCGCGCTGCTCATGACGAGCGCGGGCAGTCGCGAGCAGCCGCTGAGCGAACGGGAGCGAGAGATCCTTCAGCTACTCGCCGAGGGCTATCACACGGAGGAGATCGCCCGGCGGATCGGCTTGAGCGTGGAGACCGTGAAGTCGGACACGAAGCGCGTGATCGCGAAGCTGCAGGCGGACACCCGCACGCACGCCGTCGCGATCGCGCTCCGTCAGTCGCTCATCGATTGAACCAGCTGCCGCGCTTCTGGATCGCGATGCAGATCGTGATCATCATCTGCGTCGTGATCAGCGCGATCATCGTGCTGATCAAGCTCTAGACGTCAGTTCGTCTTACGCTCGAGGTTCGCGACCTCTTCGGCCTTGGCGTCCGCCTTCTCCTGAGCGTTCGCCAGTTCGTCCTTGGCCTCGCCCTTGCGCTCCTCCTGCCTGCCTTCGCGGCGGAGTGACGCGTCGTCCGCGATGTCGCCGGCCGCCTTCTTCGCGCGCCCGGTGATCTTGTCGAGGATGCCCATTGGCAATAGCTCCCTTCGGTCGATCGGGACATCTCAGTCCTACCCATGAGACCTCGCTCCAAACGGTTAGCGCGCCCGGGGTGTCGCCCTGCGTGTGTTGGGTATTACGAATCCTCGACCGGAATCCGAATCCTCCCGGGAGGCAGGTAAGCATGGCTGAACTCAACGAGCGCGACTCGAAGCTCGTGCAGTACCTCAACGAGGCTTATGGAAAAGAGAAGCAACTCGAGACCGCGCTCGAGGCGCACATCGCGATGACCACGCGCGCGCCCTACAAGAAGCGGCTCCAGGAGCATCTCAAGGAGACCAAGGCGCACGCGCGTGACGTGGAGCGGCGCATCAAGCAGCTCGGCGGCCAGGCCGGCGCCGACGGCGTTGCCGGCGCGGCGAACACGCTGCAGACCGCGGCCAACAAGGCTGCGGCGCTGGCGCAGGGTCCGCTGCACATGGCCCGCGGCACGGGCGAGCAGGAGAAGATGCTGAAGAACGCCAAGACGGAGTTCCAGGACGAGGCCGAGGAGATCGCCACCTACACCGCGATCGAGACGCTCGCCACCGCCGTCGGCGACAAGGACACGGCACAGCTCGCCAAGCGCATCCGGCGCGAGGAGGAGCGGATGTCGAAGTTCCTCGAGCGCCAGATCCCGCAGCTCACGAAGGCTGTGGCCACTGCTGAGATCCCGGCGTCGCAGCGGCCGACCGGCCGCAGCAGCTCGCGCCGGCGTAGCTCGTCGTCCTCGTCGCGTTCGCGCAGCAGCTCGAGCTCGTCGTCGTCGCGTTCGCGCAGCGGCTCCAGCTCGTCGCGCAGCAGGTCGGGCTCGACGTCGTCGCGGTCGCGCAGCGGCTCCAGCTCGTCGCGGAGCAGCGGCTCGTCGCGCAGCAGCAGGTCCACCCGCAGCTCCGGCTCGTCGCGCAGCAGCGGCTCGTCGCGCAGCAGTGGTTCGTCCGGCAGCTCGCGCAGCACGGGGTCGTCGCGGAGTAGCGGTTCCTCGCGCAGCAGCGGTTCGCGCAGCAGCGGATCCACCCGCAGCTCCGGGTCCCGCAGCTCGCGCTCGACTCGCTCGAGCTCGAATGGCGGCAGCCCGAGCGCATCCCGCTCGAGCCGCTCACGGTCGAGCAGCCGCTCGTAGCGCGTTCAGAAGTGCGCGATGGCGATCCCGAGCCAGACGATCGCCAGCGACAGCAGAAACACGAGTCCTTCCAGGACATGAAGCTCGGGCTTGCGTGTATGCCAGCCGATCAACAGGCCGACAAGCACGACGAGCCCGAGCTTCACGTGTAACTCCCCATCCCCCCAGCGGTGATAGTGGCTTGCCATGAGCGAGCCGGTGATCACCAGCACGGCGATCGCAACCGCGCTGCCGATGCCAAAGCGGCGCGCCACGCTTCGGATGGCCTCGCGGTTGTCGCCGCCGCGCAGCGTGGGCACCACCACGGCGGCGAGCATCAACTGGCCGCCGACGAAGAACGCCATCGCCAGCAGGTGCAGCCACCGAACCACGTGCCACCAGAACACGGCGGCGGATCGTAGCGGCGTGGCTTGAACCGGGCGGGTCAGCCGTGCTGGACGGCCGAGGGCTCGTCCGGAGCGCTGGCGAGGCGCTCGTTCAGCTCGGCGAGCGTCGGGCCGCGCGAGTAGAGAACTTCCTCGAAGTAGCTGCCGTAGATGTCACCGACCGCGTGCAGGACGTCCACGGTTCCGACGAGCCCAGCGCCGCGCCGGACCGCCTCCTCGGCGGCACGCGCCCGGGTGAGCTCCACGATGTTCCCGCCGCCACGCCGGAAGCGCTGTGTGGCGCGGCCGCTGTCCGTGGGGGCGAGCGGCTTCTCCCCCACGCCCAGCGCCTGCATGGCCGAGCCCACCTCGCCGTGCATCCGGAGAATCCGCAGCCAGTGCTCGGCCTCGGACTGCGGCGAGTCCGCGAAGCGGATGGCGGTACCCGCGAGGGCGAGCACGAGAGCGGCGTCTTCTGAGAGTGGAAGGTCAGGCACGAGTCTTCACCTGACCATGTTCTTCCCCCTAGACCCGCAGCGCCATACGTGTGTGGACGGATGTTCGACGGTCTAGCCCCCCACCGTCCGCGCGCCCGGCGTCCGCTCGATCCCCCACGTGACGATCCGTTCCGGATGTATCCGGATCAGCGGCGTGGGCAGCGCGATCGCCTCGCCGCGACCGCGCACCTCGATGCCGCGCGGGTGCCATGGGTCCTCGCTGGCGAGGTCGTCGATCACGATCGCCGCTCGGCCCGACCGCCGCACGTCGCGGAACTTCTTCGAGTGCTCCAGGTCGTGCCCGCCGACGTCGATGGTGTCGCGCGCGGCGTTGTAGATCCACGCGACCGGCACGACGTGCGGCGTCCCGTCAGCGCCCACCGTCGCGAGCCGTCCAAGCTGGCGCCCGCCGGCGAGGTACTGAAGCTCGGCCTCGGTGAAGACGCTCACGAGCGCTTACGCGCGCAGAGCGGCGAGCGCGCCGTACAGCTCGTGTGCGGACCGCTCGCCCAGCTCGAGGCTCCGGAGGCTGAACGACTCGTTGGGCGCGTGAAACGCGTCGTCGGGCAGCGTGAAGCCGCTGACCACGGTCGGAATGCCGTGGTTCATCAGCTCAGCCACCGCCGGGATCGAACCGCCGGAACGCACCAACGCGGCCGGCACACCGCACGCGCGGCCGATCGCCTCCGCCGCCAGCTTCACCGGCGCCGACTCCGGGTCGGAGAGCGCGGGCTCCGCGTGATGCCACTTGAAGCTCACCTCCGCGCCCTCCGGCACGGCCGAGCGCAACAACCGCTCGAGCTCGTCCTTCATCGCGGCCGAATCCTGGCGCGGCGCGAGCCGCAGGCTGATCGCTCCGCGCGCAGTGGACGGCACCACGGTGCGTGGCTCGCCGCCACGGAGCTCGTTGATGTCGAGCGAGGCGTCGGCACCGTTGCGCATGTAGTACTCGGCTCCGGCCTCGCTCCAGACGGGCCGGCCGCCCACCTCGCCGATCACCGCGTCGCCCGCCTTCAGCCGCTTCCACGACTCCAGCTCGGCCTGCGCCGGCGGCTCGATCCCCACGCGAAGCTCGTCGCGCACGCGGCCGTCGGGACCGGGCGCCACCGTCGCCGCCATCGCGTTCAGCACGTGCAGCGCGTTCAGAACGCTGCCGCCGTAGAGGCCCGAGTGCAGGTCGCGCTCCGCGGTCCGCACCTCGATCTCCACCATCACCATGCCGCGGAGCCCGACGGTGACCGCGGGCGTCTGCTCATCGGCCATGCCGCCGTCGAACACCAGCGCGCAGTCGGCGCGTCGGTCGTCGGCCGCGATCCACTTGGCCACCGCCTCGCTTCCAGCCTCCTCCTCGCCCTCCACGAGCACGCGCACGTTCACCGGAAGCGCGCCCTCGCGCGCCAGCTCGCACGCCACATGCAGGAGCGGCAGGAAGTTGCCCTTGTCGTCCGCGGCGCCGCGCGCGTAGATGCGGCCGTCGCGGATGTGGGGCTCAAAAGGCGGCGTGGTCCATGCGCTCTCGTCACCCACCGACTGCACGTCGTAGTGGCCGTAGATGAGGACCGTGGGAGCGTCGCCACTGGTTGCGCGCAGCTCGCCGACCGCGAGCGGGTTGCCACCAAGCTGCGTGTCGGCCTCCGCGCTGCCGCCGGCGGCTTCGACCCGCTCGCACACCCAATCGGCCGCGCGAGCGATGTCTGCGGGATCGCCGCCGCCTGTGGAGATCGAGGGGATCCGCAGCCAGTCGATGAGCTCGTCAAGGAGGGAGGCGGACATGGCGCACGCAGACTAGCGAGGGGCTTGCCGCGAGCGAATGTTGCGTACATACTCGAATCGAGGTGAGGACTCAGGTACTCACTCCGCGGCGCGTCGCGCGGCGTGCATACCGGGCCGTGGTCGGCCCGCCGGTTGCCGACCCCGTGCGCGCCTGGCGCGGCACCGCGCGGCCCGGCCTGCCGACGGTCCGGATGCTCCACGTGGGCGACTGCAGCCTGCGGAGCATGGAGTGCTCCCACGACTTCCGCGCCCCGCTCGGCTTTCCGCGCGCGACGGCCGAAACGCTCCTCCAGCACGGCGTGGGGATGGACTTCGCGCACTACTTCGCCGTGCTGTTCGAGGACCTACCGGACATGGACCTGCTCCGCCGGCGGGCGGATCTCGCCGGGGACCCGGACGTGATCGTGGTCCATGTCGGCACCAGCTACGCGCGCCGGTTGATCCTTCCCGATACCCCGACGATCATGAAGCTCCGCTGCGATCTCGGGCGCCGGCTCGGGCACCGGGTGTTCAGCGTGTACCGCCCGCTGCGCCCCGTGGTCCGGGTGATCGGTCGTCCCGCGCACGAGTGGCACGGCAGCGAGGCGCTCGAGCGCTTCCTCCGCGAGGTCTCGCGGGAATGGCCCGAGGCGCGCGTTGCGCTGATGCACCCGTTCCCGCGGGTGTACCCGTACCCAAAGCAGCTGCCGGTCTGCGCACGCACGGCAGCTCACCTGCACGCGGCGGCCGAGCGCTGCGGAGCGGCGGAGCTCGACTACGCGGAGCTGCTCGGCACCGACCCGTCGCTGCGCGGGGCAAACGGCTACAACCTCAACGCGCGCGGGAGCGAGATCGTGGGACGCGAGCTCGCCCACTGGATACTCGCCACGAAGCCCCCGGCATCGCTGCGTGGCATCAGCGGCCGGCGGCCGGTTCGCGTCCAGCCCGCGCGGTCGGCTATATCACCAGTAGTTCACACACCCTGACCGAGTAGTTCGAACGGACGGCCGCCGACCGCTCGTGGCCTTAGCCTGAAGCGGTGAAGAAATCTCGACTCCTGCTGCTGCTGCTACTCGGCTGCGCGCTCGTGCCATCGTCAGCGGCGGCATCCACGCTCACCGTGGCCGGCGGCGGGTGGTCCTGGTTCGGCGATCCGCGCGCCATCGCGATCGGCAGCGACGTGTACGTGGGCTGGATCACGAGCGAGGGCAATGTGGAGGTTGGTCGCATCTCGCTCCCGACGGGCGCGATGTCGCAGGCACGGCTCCACGCAACATTGCCGAGCGACGATCACTCCAACCCGTCGCTCACCACGCTGCCGGACGGTCGGCTCGTGGCTTTCTACTCGCCGCACTCAGGCCGGCTTCAGCGCAACACGCACATGTGGTTCCGCGTGAGCCAGAAGCCGGGCGGCGTGAACGCCTGGAGCTCCGAGCGCAGCGTGCCGGTGAACTCGCCCGGGTCACTCGGCTACACGTATCCGAATCCGGTTTGGATGAACGGGCGCCTGTATCTCTTCTGGCGCGGGGGCAACTGGCAGCCCACCTTCTCCACGACGCGCGACCTGAAGACGTGGAGCAAGGCGCGCACCCTCCTGCGTGGGGCGAAGCATCAGCGGCCATACGCGAAGTACGACGTCTACGGCAACTCGATCCGCTTCGCCTACACCGGCGCGCATCCGGGATCCGCCGAGACGAGCCTCTACTTCGCGCAGCTCAGGGATTGGTGGGTGCGGCGGGCGAACGGCAGCCGCATCACGCGCAGCACCCGGGTGCCGTTCGACTACCGGCGCGGCGAGCGGATCTACTCCTGGAAGGCGGACGGCAAGGCATGGATGTGGGACATCGCTCACGACCAGTACGGGCACCCCGTGATCCTGTACGCGACGCTCAAGAACGAGAACCTGCACAGCTACCGCTACGCGCGCTGGACGGGCACGCACTGGCTCGACCGCAAGCTGATCGACGCCGGGCCGCACATCGACGCGGACCCGTCGTACTCGGCCGGCATGACGATCGACCACTCCAACGCGAACATCGTCTACCTCTCGATCATGGTGAACGGACGCTTCGAGCTCGAGCGCTGGCAGACCCACGATCTCGGCAAGAGCTGGACGCGCACCCCTGTGACCACCGACAGCACGCGGGACAACCTGCGGCCGGTGGTGCCGCGCGGCATCTCCGGCGATCGCGCGCTGCTGTGGACGTGGGGCAGCTACCGCTACTACAAGGACTACTCGGATCTCGTGGTGATGATGCGGGCGCCGCTCAACCCACCCGCACTGCAGCGCTGGAGTCAGCGCACGCCATGATCCACAGGTGAGCTCCTCGTCGGACGGGCGTTTCGCGCCGAGCCCGAGCGGCCGGCTGCACCTGGGCAACCTGCGCACCGCGCTGCTGGCGTGGCTGTTCGCGCGCTCCGGTGGAGGGCGCTTCCTGCTGCGGATCGAGGACCTCGACCAGGCGCGCTCGAAGCCGGAGCACGAGCGCGTCCAGATCGAAGACCTGCGCGCCATCGGGCTGGACTGGGACGGCGAGCCGTGGCATCAGTCCACTCGCACCGAGCGCTACCGAGAGGCGCTCGAGGAGCTGCGCGAGGCCGGGCGGGTGTATCCGTGCTGGTGCACGCGCGCGGAGATCCGCGCCGCCGCCGAGGCGCCGCACGGGCCGCTCCCGGAGGGCGCGTATCCCGGCACCTGCCGCCGCCTCAGCGAAGCGGAGCGGGCCGAGCGCGAAGCCTCCGGCAGGCCGGGGGCGTTGCGGCTCGATGCGGGAGCCGTGCGAGTGGAGTTCGAGGATCGGCTCCATGGGCAGGTGTCCGGCGTGGTGGACGACTTCGTGCTGTGGCGCGGCGACGGCACGCCCGCGTACCAGCTCGCGGTGGTGGTGGACGACGCGGACCAGGACGTTCGCGAGGTGGTGCGCGGGGACGATCTGCTCGATTCCACGCCGCGCCAGATCGAGCTCGCGCGGCTGCTGGGCATCACGCCGCCGAGCTACGCCCACGTGCCGCTCGTTCTCGGGCCGGACGGCAACCGGCTGGCGAAGCGTCACGGATCGGTGACTCTCGAGGACTGGGACCCGGATGAAGCGCTTGCGTGGATGGCAGCTAGCCTTGAACTTGCAGCCCTGAGGGAGCGCTTGACGCCGAGTGAACTGCTCGGCCGCTTCGACCCCGCGACCCTTCCGCGCGAGCCGACCACCTTCGCGATCGAGGAGTGAACATGTTCCAGATGCTTCGCCACAAGACCAACATGCCGAGCGCCGAGGACGCGCTGCCCGGCCGCCCGGAGCGCATGCGCGTGCCGGACAAGCACTACGTGCTCGGCACCCCGCTCGAGCCGCCGTTCCCGGAGGGCCTCGAGCGCGCCGTGTTCGCCATGGGCTGCTTCTGGGGCGCCGAACGCGGCTTCTGGGAGCTCCACGGGGTGTACACCACCGCCGCCGGCTACGCCGGGGGCTTCACTCCGAACGCCACCTACGAGGAGGTGTGCAGCGGGCGCACGGGCCACGCCGAGGTGGTGCTCGTGGTGTTCGACCCCGAGAAGATCTCCTACGAGGAGCTGCTCAAGCAGTTCTGGGAGGGCCACGACCCGACCCAGGGCATGCGCCAGGGCAACGACGTGGGCACGCAGTACCGCTCCGCGATCTACACGAGCTCCGACGCCCAGCGCGATGCGGCGACGGCGTCACGCGAGCGCTATCAGGAGCGCCTGCGCGGCGAGGGCTACGGCGAGATCACCACGGAGATCGCCGATGAGCCCGAGTTCTATTACGCCGAGGACTACCACCAGCAGTACCTCGCCAAGAACCCGGGCGGGTATTGCGGCCTCGGCGGGACCGGCGTGTCCTGCCCCGTTGGTCTAACGCAGGCGTAAAGAAGGGTCCTCCACGGCCGCGGTCCGGAAGCTTCGGGCCGCGGTCGGCGTCTTTCTACAGCAGAAAGACTCGGTTCAAGGAGGACCCGAAATGACCCCCCGGAAGTACCTCGCGACATTTGCCTCGGCGGCAGTGATCGCACTCATCGTGGCCGGCTGCGGCGGCAGCAGCGGCGGCTCGAGCTCCTCGAGCGCGAAGTCTGCCGCGTCGAGCGCCGGCGCCAGCGTGATGTCCGCCAGCACACCGCTCGGCAAGATCATCACGGACAGTCAGGGCAGGACGCTCTACCTGTTCTCGCACGACACCGGCATGAAGAGCACCTGCACTGGCGCGTGCGCCAGCAACTGGCCGCCCTTCACCGCCGGCAGCAAGCCCGCCGCGGGCGGCGGCATCGCGGCCGGGGCCCTCACCCTGGTGAAGCGCAGCGACGGTTCGAAGCAGGTGACCCTCAACGGGCACCCGCTCTACTACTTCGCCGGCGACCAGTCGGCGGGGCAGACCAACGGCCAGGGCGTGGACGAGTTCGGCGCGAAGTGGTGGACGGTCGGTCCCTCCGGCACGAAGGTGACCGCCGCTCCCAAGTCGGCCACCGGTTCCACATCGTCGAGCGGTGGCGGCTACGCGTACTAGACAGGCCTGCGTGGGCGCCGTCCTCGTGGCGGCGCTCGCCGCAGCAGGCTGCGGCTCCGCCGGGTCGACCAACCTCCCCCGCCCGGCGGAGCAGCACGCCCTCCGCGCGTACCTCCGCGCGATCGAGCCGCTGCGTCTCCACGTGAACAAGCTGCTCGGTGGAACCGACCCGATCCTGCGCGGCTACCACGAGCACCGTCTCACCGCCGCCGGGGCCCAGCACGCGCTGCGGCACCTCGAACGCCGCTTCGTCTCATACGTGAATGCGGTGGACGCGGTGCGAGGCGTGCCGCCCGACCTCTGGGGCGCACAGAACGCCTACGCGCGGACCTACGCGCTCGAGGACAGGTATCTCCAAGCGCTGATCGCGGCACTGCCAGGACGCAGGTGGGATCGTCTCCCGCGGTCCGAGCCTGAGCAGCGCCGGACCATTGTCGCGTGGCGCGCGGCGCTGGCACTCGAGGCCGCGCGCGTGCAGGTCCCGCTCCCGCAGGACATCGAGATCGCGGGGAACGGCGAGATCACGCCGTCGCCCGAAGGGACGACCTAGCCGATAGCGCTCGCGGTCGGCCCCGTCCGACCGCACACCGGGCAGGTGTCGCCCTCCTCGAGAGGGATCTCGGCGCAGCGCGGGCAGTCGCGCACCTGCTCGAGCACGCCCAGCAGCTCACCCACGCGGCACACGAGCAGGCGCTCCTCGTCCACCTCCACCCACGCGCCGGCGGAGGCGGGGAACACCACGTGGTCTCCGGGCTTGACCGGCATCGCGATGCCGGCGCCACCCCACCAGTCGAGGCCGGGGCCAACAGCGAGCACGATGCCGTGCTGCGGCGGCGGTTCATGCGTGCCCGGCGGCACCACGAGCCCGGAGCGCCGGACGCGGTCCGGCTCGAGCTCCTTGATCACCACCTGGTCGAAGAGCGGGCGAAGCTGATTCCTCACGGCGTCAAACCTAGTACGAGCTGGACTGCTCCCAGATGTTGATCCCGAGATCCACGGCGTGCTCGTCGATCTCCCTGAGCTCATCGTCCGAGAAGTCGAGCTTGTTGAGCGAGTCGAGATTGTCGTCGAGCTGGCGGACGCTGCTCGCTCCGATCAGCGCGGAGGTCACGCGCTCGTCGCGCAGCACCCAGGCCAACGCCATCTGCGCGAGCGACTGGCCGCGCCCACGCGCGATGTCGTTGAGCGCGCGCACGTGGCCCAGGTTCTCGTCCGTGAGCCAATCGCGGTTGAAGAACGTGCCCTTGGTGGCGCGCGATCCCTCGGGCACGCCGTTCAGGTAGCGGTCGGTGAGCAGGCCCTGCGCGAGCGGGGAGAACGCGATGCAACCGACTGCCTCGCTCTCCAGCACCCCGAGCAGGTCGTCCTCGATCCAGCGGTTGACAAGCGAGTACGAGGGCTGATGGATCAAGAGCGGCGTGCCCATCTCGCGCAGGATCCGCGCCGCCTCCTCGGTGCGTGCGCCCGAGTACGACGAGATGCCGGCGTACAGCGCCTTGCCCTGCTTCACGGCGTCGGCCACCGCGCCGAGCGTCTCCTCGAGGGGCGTGTCCGGGTCGAACCTGTGCGAGTAGAAGATGTCCACGTAGTCGAGCCCCATGCGCTGCAGGCTCTGGTCGAGGCTCGCGAGCAGGTACTTGCGCGATCCCCACTCGCCGTAGGGGCCGGGCCACATGTCGTAGCCCGCCTTGGTGGAGATGAGCAGCTCGTCGCGCCACGGCGCGAGGTCCTCGCGCAGGATGCGGCCGAAGTTGATCTCCGCGGAGCCGGCCGGCGGGCCGTAGTTGTTGGCGAGGTCGAAGTGGCAGATGCCGCGGTCGAAGGCGCGGCGCAGCATCGCGCGCATGGTCTCGAGCGGCTTGTCGTCGCCGAAGTTGTTCCAGAGGCCGAGCGAGATCGCCGGCAGCTGGATGCCGCTGCGCCCGCAGCGGCGGTAGGGCGAGCGCTCGTAGCGGTCGGAGGCGGGCAGGTAGGTCATGCCCGACATCGTGTCACCGCAGGGGCGGGATCAGCTCGCCGTGTGCGGCGATCAGCTCGTCCATCAGCGCCGAGATCTCGTCGAGCGGCAGCTCGGCCGCCGTGTGGGGGTCGAGCATCGCGGCGCGCTTCGCAGCGTCGCGCGAGCCGGTCAGCGCCGCCTCGACGGCGAGCGCCTGCACGTTGACGTTGGTCTGCATCAGGGCGGCGAGGTGGG